>DQTV01000053.1 GCA_015662595.1 Ignisphaera aggregans | reverse complement strand
GGTAGCTGTGGATAGTGGAGTAGGTGTGCTCTGGAATCAAAGCGTAACATGAAGTTAGCTGCGTAGAAGCCAAGTGCCTGTTTCACCATTGCTGACTGGTATGTGTTTCGTGGCGACTGATTGTGCTCAGCATACGGAATTGTGGAGGCGGCTGCACCTAGTATGGCGTGTGGCCATATTTCAACGTGCGTAGTGCTGGGGGTTATCTCGCTTGGGTTAAGAGCTATTAACGCGTTCTCCTCCTCCTCTGCATCGAGATACTCGATAACTCCCTTCTTGACAAGATCTTCAAACTTTATCTCTCCACGCTTAAGCTTCTCAATATCCTCACGTGAGATCTTGAGTTTACCATTCTCAACAACTAATAGAGGCCTTATTATTCTTCCAGCATCGCAGTTTACGTACACTTCATCAATGTACTGCGTCTTGTAGTGAGCTACATTAACTTCGTAATGTAGCTTGCCTTCACGTCGAAGTTTCCTCAGCTCTTTTACAAGCTGTTCTCCATTTGGATGATAGCCTATTATTGTACCGTTGAGAAACACTTTCGACCATCCCTTAATCTCCTCGAAGGATATCCGGCCTTCACGGAGGTCGTTGAATACTTTTAGTATCGGGATTACCCCTAGGCTATACAACACCTTCTCTACTTCCTTCTCATCCGTACCTACGGAAATCGTTGCCGAGAGAGCAAGGTTTTTGACTAGACCACAGTTTGGACCCTCAGGTGTTTCGAATGGACAGAGCCTGCCCCACTGCGTACCGTGGAGATCTCGTGCCTCGAAGTGAGGTTGGCTTCGGCTAAGCGGTGATACTACCCTCCTCATATGGCTAAGCATCGACATCCAGTTTGTACGGTCAAGTATCTGGCTAACACCGGTTCTCCCACCAACCCATGTACCTGTAGCCATTGCATGACGTATTCTCTCAGTGATAATGTCGCTGCGTACGTATAGCGTTAAGCTTAGTCTTCGCTCCTTAACTCTAGCTCTCTCGATCTGGTACCTGAAATCACGAAGGAATGTTCTGAAGGCGACCCTAAAGAGTATGGCTAACATCTCACCCGCTAGCTTAACTCGCTTGTTTGCATAGTGATCCTTATCATCAGGTGGCCTACGTCCTAGCACTAACTCTAGTAACTTATTGGCCATCTGACCAAGGAAGAGAGCCTTCTTAATTCTATCCTCAGGTGACGTTCCTAGATGGGGTAGGAAGTACTTGTCGAGTATGTACTTCGCACGCTCAATTCTACTCTCGCGAGCCTGCCCTATAGCTATGCGAGAACCTATGTAATCTAGCGCATCCTCAACAGTTGCAATCTCACTTGACTGAATAAATGAGGGGAACAACTCCTTTTGTATTTCAGGATCTGGAGAGACTGCCAGGGCTATATCGAGATCTCGTTCAAGGCCTAGAGCACGCATAAGCACAACGAACGGTATCTTCCCAGGTACGGCAGGGAAGGAGACGTGTAGAGTACCATCCTTATGCCTATCAAGAATAACAGGTACTCTATAACCTGCGGTGGCCGAAACCACTTTAGCTGTATGCGTTATGTTGAGCCCTTCCTGTCCATAGTCCACAATTACCCTATTTGGTGCTAGATCCTCCTGTATAACTATCACACGCTCACTGCCATCAATTATGAAGTATCCTCCAGGATCCTTAGGATCCTCACCTATCGCAATTAGCTCCTCGGGGGTCATGCGGGAGAGAGGATCTTTAACGGATTTTATCATAATCGGTATTTCTCCGATCATCACTTCAACGGGGTTTCCAGGAATATCGTTTTCATACGGTACCAAGGTTATGTATATCGGAGCTGCATATGTGAGATCTCTATGCCTACACTCCATCGGCGTTATGTTTCGGTTTATACTGCCATCAACCTCCTTTACCTGTGGATCTCCTATCCTGAACCCCTTTATTACGATCTTGAATCCGGGTATGGATGTCTCAATCACAGATTCCTCTTTAATGATGTCGCCGATAACCTTGGTTATGAATCTATTGTACGAGTCTATGTGATGTCGTGTAAGTCCGCGTTCACGAATAAAAGCCTCCATTAATATCCAGCGTTCCTCATTTGAAAGCTCTGGTACGCTCTCTGGATGAGCTTTGGGAAAGGGTCCTAGGGATGCATGTACATTTCGCTTATTTACTACAGCTACACTGCTCACAGATTTTCACCCGGGAACAACGTACCTATATACCACTATCTCGCCTCCTGTCGGACTCTTCCTGACGATCTTGATTATGTCACCCGGTCGTGCACCAATAGCCCTTACAACGGGATCTGATGCTTTTATCCATGGTAACTGCTCTGGACGTACACCATATTTACGCAGAACCTCTATGCCTTCCTCTAAGCTCACCACCTCGTGTTTGGGAACAAGCTCGTGCTCAAGTATCTTGCTCAGGTCCTTCTTTGTAGGCATAGCAATCCCTCGCTACTAGCATCAACACCTAGTATCTCTTCGAGAGATGGTGTTACCCCCTTTATAAACTCAACTATCTTGAACCACCCTGAGTAGAAACCTTAAATAGCTCCTCTGACTAGAACGTTCTCGGGCATGGTAAGAGGGCCCGTAGCTCAGCCCGGTAGAGCGGCGGGCTTTTAACCCGTAGACGGAGCTCGGCGGAGGTCCCGGGTTCAAATCCCGGCGGGCCCGCCACAAAACTAAAGCTTAAAATCGAGTCTATGAGCACATACCTTCTTGGAGGTGCCGCCGTAGCTCAGCCCGGTAGAGCGCCGGCCTCGTAAGCTCCACGTAGTTGCTGAGAGAGCCGGTGGTCGCGGGTTCAAATCCCGCCGGCGGCTCCACCCTACACAAAGCGGTTCTATGTCCCTAAACCGAGCCTAGTCAATAACTGACACAACACGGTTTCTCAACACAATAACGATGATGTAAAATAGTAATACCGAATGGCGCTAAGCAGAATTGAGTTATGGGGCCGCGGGGATTTGAACCCCGGACCACGGGGGCCCAAGCCCCGCATTCTACCAAGCTAAACTACGGCCCCGTACATGGGTGTTGGGGGGGAGAAGTAATTAGCTTATCTGCACCTCAGCTTGTATACTGCTAATGCCTATGGTGTTAACCGAGCTTTCTTCGATAACTCTTAACGTGTTTAAGAACGCTGCTCGTACTGCAAGTAGTAAGTCTATAGGTTTAGGATTCGGGATTTCATTAGTTATGTACAGAACTGACAGAGCCGTTTTTAGACCATCCAGCTCGCCCTCTATCATATCCTTCAGAGTTCTAATAACTATGGATACCTCGTCTTCGTTTAGCTCATGAACCCCTCTTACCTTGTCTAGGTAGCTAACTACATCGGTTAATGTGTACCTCAAATTGAGATATGCTGCGATACTATCTACTGCGTATATAGCTGACGATATGCAGCTAACATCGTTGCTGACTTCGGGGTGAGATTCCTCGGCAAGGGCATACATACAAGTTGATAGATCCTCTATCGCTTCATACAAATTGTAGCTCAGAGTCATTGTGAAGCCCTATCACTATGCTTCTACCAAGTCATACAGATTAAGGGTTATACCCCTTGATATAGTTGAAAGATGGTTATGGATCTGGAGAAGCGACATGTATGGTGATTGTTTATAGTGCCGCCGGCGGGATTTGAACCCGCGACCACCGGATCTCCCAGGGTATACCGTATGAGTCCGGCGCTCTACCGGGCTGAGCTACGGCGGCACCTCTGTTCACGTTATTAAATAGGTTAGGGTTATAAGCGTTGTTCATTTGACCAGCGATCGATAGTCCAAGTGCTCAGTTTTACACCATGAGAGGTTTTGTACCGCCCTCTATCAAACATGATGTGGGGGATGATAGCAGACTCCAATGGCGATCTGATGAGCGAACTCCACCCCTTCCTGACCCTATCGCTTTACTACCTCGAGTAGCTTCTTCATCTCCTCCTCTATCATAAACTCCAAGTCGTTAGCATGAACACGTATGAGATGGAGGTAGAGACCCCTCTTCGTAAATGGTCCTTTGTCACACAATCTACACCATAAACCACCATTCTTCTCTCTTATAATTGAGAAACACAATTTATCAAATGAACGGTCTAGAAGAGGTGCTATGGAAGGCGAAACTAAGTCTTCTAATTTATACCGTTGAGTCATCGCTGATGCCTTACGGGCCAGGTACTCCACAAGTCTTCGCATCATAGTCTCGTACTTCATTCGTTACTACCCACCTATCGAGCTCCAAACCAGTAAAAAGATATAAAGAGTAAGTGTCTTCAATTAAACCATGACTATGGTGATGATATAAGAGTTAAGATTTACGTGTTGTGAAACATATATTCTTTACGGCATTGACAGCGTGTTGAAGATCTTCGAGGCACATCTCTAATACCTCATTCATGTTACGCAAGATGAATAACTTTAAGTTTATGACCTCGCACCTTCGTTTCCCACCCTCTTCAAGACATATCGACACAGCCTCTACATCGATTAACGCTGATGCCAATCCACATCCCAATCCATTACGTACAACGTCAATGAGGTTATAGGTGCAGAGCTCGATATGTGGTGTTGTTAGGGCAATACACCTTTTATTAGAGCTCAAATCAATATCGCATTCGAAGGGATACACATCCATAGAGATCGCTGTTACGCCTTGTGAAATCGGGATTATTATTAACCTCATATGTTCATCGAAGTATAGCTCTACATAGTTTGAGTTTCCAATGGTATGGTCCACTCTGTATATATTGATATCTGCTAACTTCCTGCAATCTTCGTTGTTCATATACATAGCCGTAATCAGCGTTAATGTATTGATTAGCGAGGTAGGTACGAGGATTCAACTACATACATCTATACAAATAGTTTTAGCTCTGATCCACAGTAAGGACATCTGCCATGTAGCTTCCTAACATGAGCTTCACAGAAATATGCTTCGAACTTCGTATTACATTTGGGACAGTAGTACACAGCGTCATCGCCAATGTACATCTTCTTGCTACATATCCTACATTTAACTTCATACCATCCCTTATGTCCAGCAGCGTTGGTACCTCTAGGCTTTAGCATGTATGTCACCGTACAGAGTAGTGTGAAGTCGAAGGTAGCTTATTAAACTTGTTGAAGCTTATGCTTAGTGATGAGGTATCATGATGAAATACATCAGAATCCTAGCCGTAGCAGACATACATAGTCCACACTACCTAAATATGTTCATAGCCTCGGTATCAAAGATCGCTTCGGCCAATAACAGGATAGATCTTGTAATACTCGCAGGTGATATAGTTGATCGAGGAAATGTTGCGGCAATGCGCCCCGTTCTAGATGCCTTAGGAAAGATTGTTAGACATTGTGAAGCCCCTCTCATCGCTGTCTTCGGTAACGAGGAGTACCTTAACTACGAGGGTGAGTTTATAAAGCGTTATCCCGAGGTCGTGTGGCTAAACGATGATTATCGCCTCGTGACTCTGCAGAACAGCATGAAATTGTGTATTGTTGGAAGTCGAGGTGTGCTGACTAAGCCAACAGCATGGCAAAGTCGTCATATACCCAACATCTACCGGATATATCGTGAGCGTATCAAAAGGCTGCGCGAGCTCCTAAGGTCCTGTCGTGAGCATGGTACTACTGTGTTAGTGACTCACTATGCACCCACCTATGCGACAGTGTATGGCGAGCCGCATACCATCTATAGCTTCTTAGGGTATCAACTACTTGAGACGCTAAATAGTAGCGAATGCCCTCACATCGCTATCCATGGCCATGCCCATAACGCCAAGGTGCTACACGCAGTTGTTAACGGTGTAAACGTTTATAACGTAGCCTTACCGGCACGACGTGACGTCACAGTAATAGAGTTGGCTATCGGAACCAGCTAAATTCCCTGAACAGCTAGCTCTGCTGCAACTAGTACTACATAGGGTAGCAGATGAGCTAGGTACATGCCCCGTTTTCTAAACTCGGTATCGAGTTTAAGGAGTCGAATTATGTCCTGCACAGTCATTGCCTTAGGCACATCAACTTTGGGTATATAACCATACGTGTGAGCAACATCGATAAAGACCTGAGTAAGTACCTCATTCACCCCTGCACCACTATCAATTCCCTTCAATGCCGACGTTGCGAGCGTTACGACAGAACTCAGATTCTCAATAAACGAAAACCTTCCATGAGATACCCGAGATAAGGCAGTAAACACGTCATATACACTTAATCCTTCCATTCTTATCCTGCGCTCACTCAGATTGGCTTCCTCAACATACAGAGCTATTTCCGCACCAAGCTTACGAAGCATGGAAACAAGCTGTATCCCCTCATCACTTTGCGATAGCTGAAGGGCCTTAATGATCGTGTTCATCGCCTCAGGGAGCGAGCGTCGAGCACTTGTTCTAAGCCAGATTAACATGGTAGCTAAAGGTATTGAAAGCGCAACTTCGATATTGAGCTTGGCACCAAGATCGCGAAGCCCATGGGAGATGGCTTCGCTCATTGCAACTCCTAAGCCTATATCACCTAACGCTACCTCACCACGTAGAAACATTTCTAAACGATAAAGGAGTTTATCTATTGCTTTAATAGATGAGAACGAGGTTAGGATACACGGCTCATAATCCCCATGGAGAGAAAAGCGGTGAGGAGCTGCAATTTTAGGCCCTGAACTACAGGCATAAAATATGGCTTTAAGCAATAGATTAGGTATCTGCACCGACATCTCTCTCCGCTGGAGATTACAGTCACAACTTAAAATACAAAACTCAAGTGTAAGCTATAGCTACATGATGAGATTCTCTGAAATCGTTGTATTGATTTTAATATTGTCATCTCACTGCCATCTATTCACACTCTTGAATCTTCCATTACCATTATGCGCATTGATAGCAATAATTGTAATTTGGATCGTCATCCACTACCTTAGGCTTAGAATTCAGGGTAAAGCGCTAGTCTTGGTTCTAAATCACAGTTTGGCTATAGATGTATGTGGCGCGCTTATGCCCACGGTTCTTGCTCTCATACCGGTTCTAGCTGCACCTAGTCCCACACCTACCCAGATCATTTGCTTGCTCACGCTATCCACTTCAATTGCAATAATTACGAGTTTAAGTAGTGCGGGTAAGATGCTTGTTAATGTTGTGCGCTTTGTATTAACCTTCACCTGCCTTTCGGCACCCCTCGTAGATCCACTAACTATGTTGGTGTGGATTCCATTGATATCAGTTTTAGGCATCATCATGGGTGCGGATGTCATTCCCTACCTCTTGATACTGAGACAGTATGGCATTGAAGATAAGCGGGGTGTCTTTGTTATCGGTGGCGCGGGTCTTCACGATGCAATCATGCTATCCTACCTAATGTCAAGAGGCATCACTAGCCTCATATACGTAATTCAATCGAGGTTATAGCTCCAGTTAATGTCTTCGACCCAGCATGAAGCACTTCAAAAGTCATTGAAAACAAATAACTCCGATTAGCCCATGCTTGCAGTAGCGGTCGTCTCACTAGGTGCCTTATCGATGGTAAAGGTTGCGATAGTGGCTGACAGACCGGTACCTCCCTGGTCAGCACGGCAGTTGATATTAGCATTTGAGCTTCTCGGTGCCACAGCAGTATACCTAAGACCTCAAGATCTAGCTGCAGTTTTCAGTGGTAATGAAATGCGCATTGTATACGCATCGACGCTCAACGACATAGACATCGACGCTTTTGTACTTCGCGATATAGGTTTCAACACAACTATAGAGACCTTCTTACGGCGTGTTGATCTCTTTAAGCAGGCAGAGCTCATGAATATCCCTGTAGTAAACCCCGTTGAGTCCATGCTAATAGCTCGCGATAAGTATTTGAGCTTGCTACTTCTAAGCCGTGCAGGAATCCCCATACCGCCAACAGCTGTCATGGAGAATGTGCACGCCGCTATACGAATAGCAGAGTTATGGCGAGATGTTGTCATGAAGCCTCTCATTGGCAGCATGGGTTTCGGAGCTATTCGAGCTGTTAACGTTGACATCGTTTACACAACTTCTAGGACGCTTAACCAGCTGAACCAACCCATATATATTCAGAAGTATATCGAGAAGCCAAACAGAGACATTCGAGCATTCGTGGTGGGAGACAAGCTAATTGCTGCTTACTATCGCGTTCAACAAGACGCTACGAGATGGAAAACGAACATAGCACAGGGAGCCAAGGCTATACCGATAAAGAGTATAGATCCAGAGCTTGAAAATCTAGCTGTGCGCGCAGCACGTACGCTAGGTCTACACTATGCAGGTATAGATATTGCGGAGACCGATAACGGCTATGTAGTGTTCGAAGTGAACGCTTCACCCAACTGGCGCGGTCTCTCAATGGTATCGAATATTAATCCCGCTAGATACATAGCTGAGTATGTGATTAGTTTGATAAAGCGTTGACATGCGTGATGAAAAGCAAACCGTCTGAGTTAATGATGATAGGCTCTCGCCCTGAAGTCATTAAATCTCCACCTCTACTCTAACAGATGGGTAGCTACTCACAACCTCTAGAAGACCTTGCAACACCTTAATTAAATTACTTAGATCCATGCTTTCCAATACTAGCACCAATGATATTTGATGCGTATCAAAACGCATAGGGACACCTAATATCGTTCGTGAGAGACCAACCTTGATCAAAACACCATTTACAGCGGCTACAAACATTCCAGAAGATATCTTCGCTACCTCACCCTTGGATGCTAGATGGTTGTAAATAGCGTTTGCAATCGACGGCAATGCCTCCGGCTGACTTGCAAACACTCGTAGCCTCACATTAAACATGCTATCTAACCTTAGTCAATCAGTTCAAAGTCAAAGCCCTTCACCTTTAGATCCCTAAGAATCTCTTGAGCTACCTTACGAGATGGTACCTCGACAAGTATCTCTACAACAGCATGCCAAGGAGAGGCCCTCAGCTCATATCTATCATGCTTAATGTCTAACACGTTACCACGATGACCAGCTATAACACTGAGGACTCTCTCTAGAGATCCTGGCACATCAAGTACCTCGCCACGCAATCTGGCTATCCTCCCCTGATTAAGTAGCCCTCTCAACAACACCCTGTATAGTGCTGTAGCATCTATGTTACCACCGGTAACCAAGGCAACAACCTTCATACCTTTTCGAAGCTTAACCTTTCCACTTATTAATGCGGCTAAACTCGCTGCACCAGCTCCTTCAGCTAAGACCTTGCCCCTTTCCAGAAGTAGATGTATGGCCATAGCGATCTCTTCCTCACTCACCGTAACTATATCATCTATGAACCGGCTAACAATAGCGAATGTTATCTCCCCCGGCTTTTTAGTTACTAGTCCATCTGCTATTGAAGGCTTTGGAGATATTGTGACCGGTTTTCCACTACGAATAGACTCATACATCTTAGGTGCGTGCTCAGCCTCAACGCCTATTATCTTGATTTCCGGCTTCACTCGTTTCAACACTGATATAATTCCGGAGACCAGACCTCCGCCACCTATGGGAACCACAATAGCGTCAAAATCCTCAAGCTGTTCAAGTAGCTCCCAAGCTATGGTGGCTTGTCCTGCAATCACATCAACGTCGTCGAACGGATGCACAAAGGCTAATCCCTGCTCTTCGCTGATCCGCTTAGCGAAGGTCTCTGCCTCATCGTAAACCGTTCCATGGAGTATTACCTCGGCTCCATAACTGCGAGTTGCCTCAACCTTCGCTATACTGGCCGTCAATGGCATGACTATGACAGCTCGCAAACCAAAGATCTGTGCAGCAAACGCCACTCCCTGTGCATGATTACCAGCTGAGGCCGCAACGACGCCTCGCACGCCCTGCAGCATTAAGTTGTAAACTTTGAACAAGGCACCCCTAACTTTGAACGATCCGGTCTTCTGAAGATTTTCATACTTGAGAAATACCTTGTACTCTGTCATTTGGGAAAACGATCTGCTTAGATCGACCGGCGTTCTATGTACATACCTCTTAATGATGTTGAAGGCCTCTCTACTCTTCTCATATATAAGGTTTACAAGCTCATCAGCCCTTATATCCATGAAATCGCCTAAGCTTGGCTCTAGCATCGTCCAGTATTAAGGTGTTTCGAACTTGGATTACAGTACACAGCTATAACACAATATTGTGCAGCTACGCAATTGAGTTCTCCGCTATAACGTTTTAGCCCTCTTCGATGAACATTATGTTGTCAGGATTGAATCCAAGCTCCTCCACTAGAATCTTCTTAATCTTGTTCCTATGGTCTCCTTGGATTTCAATACGTCCATTCTTTACTGTACCTCCCGCAGCTAACTTAGATTTTAGATATGAAGCGAGTTTTTTCAGATCAAAGGATCTACTATCTATGCCCTCGATCACTGTGACCACTTTTCCTATCTTTCTACGCTCTACCTTAATTTTGATTACTTGCGACTCCGCTTCTAGTTGCTGACATAATTCAGGCGGTAGACCGAGACATAGCGAATCCATCTTCATTCTCTTAAAGACCCGAGACTTTACGCGTCTAAGAGCTTAAAAAGCTTGTTTCCCGCTATAGTCAAGGGCGGAACATGGTTAAGTATGTTTGTCTTAGGTGTAAGCGTGAATTCGACGAGACTCAGCTAGCGATAATGATGACGGTTCGTTGTCCATACTGTGGCTATAGGGTCGTAGCCAAAGTGCGAGGCGAAGAAGTGAAAATACTACGCGCTATATGACTTAACCCTGTCTATTTTCGTTGCTACTTGTTGTACCGCCGATAGTCTTGGAGCTGCCACTCCCAATCTCGTTTAAGCTTAACACTTTTACTAACTCCTTATATCGGTTCCGAACAGTGACCTCTGTAACGCCAGCTGCCATAGCTACCTCTTTCTGAGTACGTCGCTCGTCATTCAGTAAAGCGGCTATGTAGACGGCTGCTGCTGCAATGCCTGCAGGATCTTTACCAGCCGTTATACCTAGCCTCCGAGCCTTGTCTATGATCTCTATAGCTGTACGCACAGTAGCTCCGCTAAGCCCAAGCATTGTAGCTATTCTATGAGCGTAGTCTGCAGGATCGACAAGCGGAATTCTGAGACCAAGTTCACGAACTAGGAGCCTATAGCACCTGGCAACCTCTTTTCTTCCGCTTCTTGTATACTTGGCTATCTCATCGAGCGTACGCGGAATTCTATGAATTCTACATGCAGCATAGAGCGCTGCTGCAACAACACTTTCTATTGCACGTCCCCGTACAAGCTCTTTCTCAACAGCTTTCCTGTATATTATGGCTGCTTCTTCACGGACAACTCTCGGAAGCCCTAATTGCTCTGCTATCCTCTCTAACTCTACTATTGCCTGAGCTAAGTTCCTATCCACACTGCTCTGCATTCTCGTTCTAGTATGCCACTTCCTCATCCTGATGAGCTCTGGCCTCTTCTTAAGGTCAAGCTTCTTACCCGTTGCATCACGATCATACCAGTCTATGACTGTAGAGAGACCGCTGTCATGAAGTGTAGC
>DQTV01000056.1 GCA_015662595.1 Ignisphaera aggregans | reverse complement strand
GAGTTCATTAAGAAGATAGTTGAGCTCGATACACAGGGATTCCTTAAGCTGATAAGGAGATACGATGCTACGGTGTGTGGTTATGGAGCTATAGCCATAGCTATGGAGTTCGCAAAGCTACTCAACGGAAGTGCTAAGCTGCTTAGATACTACAACTCTGCTGACGTAACAGGCGAAGAGGATATGGTTGTTGGTTACGCATCTATAGAGTTTTCGAAAGAGCTGACATGAGGTGATCTCTCTGAAGATCTGTGTTGTGGGCTATGTAACTCGAGAGACTGAGATTTGGAGTGGTGGTGAACGTCGTAGTATAGTTGGTGGAGCAGCTTACTTCGTAAGCTACGCACTTGCAAATCTTGGAGTTAAGCCAAGGCTAGTAACTCGAGTAGGTAGCGAAGTTCTTGACGTACTCGACGAGTTGAAGTCTATGGGTATAGAGGTGGTTAACCTAGGCGGCAATACAATGATGTGCAACCTCATATACAAAACTCTTAGTGAACGAGAGATAGAGGTGATATCCGCTCCCCAACCCTTTAAACCAAGCGATATTGAGTACTGTGGCTACTCGGATATCATCTACCTAGGTCCTCAAACAGCTACAGATATGGGTATGGAGGTTATTCTGTGGGCAAGCAGGTTAAGTAACGTCGTTATTCTCGATGTACAGGGGTTTACGCGTAGACTTATCGGTAAAAGGATTGAGTATGTAGATTGGGAATGGAAGTATAGAGCAGCTCCATACATACACGGGCTCAAGGTAGATCATCGCGAAGGAAAGATGTTGACAGGTAGTTTAGAACCTCTATCCATCCTAAGAAAACTCTCTGAGATAGGTTTTAAGGAAATGGTACTCACTACGGATAGCGGCGTGTACCTATGTATGGACGGTCTTGAACTCTACGCTCCCTATCGTATCGAGAGAGTCGTAGGTAGAACAGGTCGTGGAGATACAGCTGTTGCAGCGTACATATACTCAAAGATAGCTGAGCTCACACCCTATGAAGCAGTGAAGTTCATAGCGGCGGCAACGAGCATCAAACTATCTATGCACGGACCGCTACAGGCTTCAGCTGAGGACGTGTGGAGACTAGCCAAAGCTCTTTAACGCTACATAAAACCATCGACACCCAAGTTGGTGGTAAACAACGCTGCGCCTAGAACATCAGAAACACCGATGCCATGTACACACCATACACACAAACAGACTATGAAAACGTAAACCTTACGAAGTAAATCACGTGATAAGCCCTATTTAAAACTCCATGTTATCCGGGTTAATACACCTAAATTAACTTCCATTACATAGAGAGCGATAAACTAATATATATTTCAGTTGCATTAACAATATGTTGATACGCACTTCAGAGCGACTCGGTTTACGCTGGGGTGCTCTACTTGAAACGTGCTATTGATGCTAGCGACGGTGACGTACTGAAGAGCGTAGCCAAAGAGATATGTCTGCACAGCGGTACCCTATGTGGTGGAGCGGATGGGAATGTTAAACTCGTAAACTTTGCTTTGATACACTTAGAAACGTTTGCATTGCTTGGTGAGGATGGCACTACCGAATGTGTTAAGAGCTATAGCTGCGTTGAGAACCTGATGAGGATGGTAAGCGATGTCTTTCATCTCGTTGAAAAGGGGGAGTATACCTACGTACTAGATCTCGATAAGTATATCAGGATTGCGCGTATGTTAAAGGAGATTGGATAGACCTCAACGTTCGCTAGATTGACGCTGTTATAGCTACTCTGCCTCCATGTCTAAGTATGGAGATCCTCACACCATACACCTTCTCAAGAATATTGCTCTCGATAATTGTGTTGGGATCTCCAAAAGCTACCTGCTTACCGCGGTCGATTAGGAGTATGTGATCGCTATACTCAATAGCAATCCTAATATCGTGTGTAGCTACCAGGGTTGCGATGTCGAGCTCTCTAGATATTCTCCTGATGAGGTTGGAGACCTCTAGCTGATGTCTGATATCCAGGTGCGCTGTAGGTTCATCGAGGAGCAGTATACGTGGCTTCTTAACTAAAGCTATTGCCAGTGTGACGAGCTGTAGCTCTCCGCTACTGAGAGTGTCTATACGTCGGTGGAGCAGCCTATAGATATCTAGTAGATTCGAAACCCATTCGATACGCTTATCAACTTCATCTCTTCGAAGTCTGTAGCTGTATAGCGAAGCCTCTAACACATCTCTAACGCTAAACCTAAACCCTCTAGGCACTTCTAACGCTGAGTATGCAACTAGTTTATAGAACTCCGATCTCGAGTAGGAGCTATAGTCACGTCCGAGTATCTTTATCGAACCCTTCACGGGTTTGATAAAACGAGCGATTGTTCTTAGGAGCGTTGTTTTGCCAGCGCCATTAGGTCCCAGAACAGCACATACTTTACCTAAGCCGAGAGAGAACGTGATTCCACGTAGGACAGCATTCCCATTCAGCTCTACGTAGAGCTCTGAAACCTCTATACCCACCATACTAACCCCTACCGCGTGCTACAATCAGGTAGCTTAGGACGCACGCTCCTACGATGCTTGTGGGTATCGATAGAGGTAGTTCACCGAGAGTGCTATGGGCCGATATCATGCGTATAAAGACGTCGGCTAGCAGTACTATCAGCGCTCCGCTAATAGCGCAGAAGGGCAAGTGCTTTCTAGCGTCGTCACCCACTATCAGTCTAGCTATGTGTGGAGCTATCAACCCAACGAAGCTAACTATGCCTACGAAGGAGACAGACGCTGCTGTTAGCAAAGCTGCTATAGCGGAGAGTACCAGCCTTATAAGCCTTGGATCGTACCCTAGCTGAATTGCAAAGTCGTCACCTAGTACAATGGCGTTTATCTGCTTCCACATAACGATAGCGATAGCCACTCCACATAGTGTTGTGGCTATGTATAGCGGTATCTCTTTAGAGCTTGGAAGAGATAGAGAGCCAAACAGTATAAGCACGGGTTGTCCACGGAGCTTGGTCTGAACTAGGTATATCAGTAGATGGGATACTCCAGCAAGCATAGATGAGACAGCTATACCGCCAAGTACAAGGGATAGTGCAGTCATACCCGCCAGACTGGCTATGGATATGGCTAAGCCGTACGCAGTTAGAGAGCCTATGAACGCGGACAATACGATCTCTACTCGCGTAGGGATACCGTTGATGAGCATCGTTAAGAGGGCAGCTGTTAGTGCACCGCTCTGAAGACCTAGAATCCATGGAGATGCAAGCGAATTCCTTGTAGCTACCTGAATGAGAGAACCCGCTACAGCAAGCGATACCCCCGTCAGTATGGCGAGTATGGTTCTACTGAGCCTTAGCTCGATGATTGGCGAGTTTATATCGAGTGTATAGAACGGTCTATACCCTGTAGATCCGTAAGATAGTGAAAGGTGTATGGAGAACAAAAACAGTAGTGTTAGAAGGCACGCCTTTAGCACTCTCAATACGAAGCCTCTATAAGCCACACCTCACCAGCCTCAATCAGCGCTATACTAACCTCACTACACATCTTCACACTCTTCGGAACATAGACATCGACGCGACTGACCTCGCCAAATATCTCCGGATGGATTATCTGTGCTAGAATGCTAAGAGCTTCAACAACCCTAGGGCCAGGTCTACACATAACATCGTTAGCCTCGCCAACCAGTATATAGACCCTTCCACTCTTTACAGCGTCGGTCTTACTAAGAGCTTCATCACCGACAATCTCATCATACACTCTCTTCGCATCCTCTATACCGCCCATAACTGTCACGATCAGTATCTCTGGATTACGCTCAACAATATCCTCTTTACTAACCTGTACGTATCCAGACTTATCAGAGAATACATTGATACCTCCAGCAAGCGTAATCAGCTCATCGATAAACGTTCCGCTACCAGATGTCCAGTAACCCCACGAGGGTGGTCCTAGAAGTATCATCACCTTCCTAAACCTAGCGGTGTTTACGTGTAGCTCCCTAACGATGTTCTCAATACCTCTAGAGATAGTTAGTATCAATTCTAGTGCTCGATCCTCAACACCAAACACAGTGGCTACGGTCCAGATATCGGTAAACACATCGCTTATCGTTACTGCACCACCGGATTTAAGGAATAGAACTCTTATTCCATAGTCCTTCTCAAGCTTTTCACCGATAGATACATGACTAGGAACACTTGCGCTAGCTATGACGAGATCTGGCTTAAGTGCAAGTATCTTCTCGATATCTGGGTTCCAGTAACCACCAACAACAGCTATCCTACCCTCTTTCCTCAACTTCACTACTTCAGGTGGATAGTTAGAGTACTGATCAACACCAACAACCTTATCACCTAGACCAAGAGCAAAGAGTATCTCCGTTATAGATGGGGCTAGAGATACAACTCGCTTAGGCTCACTACCTATCGTAACCGTTCTGTTCAGAGCATCAACAATCTCTACCGGGTACATCCTGGGGATCACTATCGTTGTGGTGTGGAATGCAGTCTTAGTTATGGTATGTAGCTTCGTAGCCGTGTATGTAACGGTCTTCGTAATCGTGTTAGTCACCGTGTAGGGCATGGCTAGCGTATGCAATACTGTTACCGTATGTGTTACGCTTCTAACGAGTGTGAGAGTGGATGTGGATGTCACGGTAGTTGTAACGGTTTGTGTTGGCGGAGACACGAGGTATGTGGTGGTAATAGCCAGAATCGCGATGAGGAGTACGGCTATTGCTATGTAGATCGGCTTCGAAACACCTCGTTCAACTCCTATCCGTTTGGATAGCCCAGCCATACGACCCCTCGAAAAGCTGTGTAAGAAGCCGATATATAGCCCTTCCCTAAACTCAGTCCTGGAATAGGCGATGATGAGCGCGCCCTTCGTGTTGAGCGGTGATCGAGAGCCATCAAGCTGAGCATCTAGTGAGGCCCAGATCTTCTATGAGGACGAGTGCAAAACGCTTCTGAAGAAGCTTGTCCCTAAGTAAAACGTTACAACGTTATAGAGTTGAGAAAAGACGTTGTTTTATCGATAGGGTTAACTATGTAGTTGTCTAGATCGAGGCCTTGATTGCCTCCTCAAGAATATCGAGTCCTATCTTAGCCTGTTCCTCGGTTATTATTAGTGGTGGTATTATCCTGATAGCGCTCTTACCACAGCCTAGAAGTACTAAACCACGTTTTAGAGCTTGGTATAGAACTCTATTCCTAGTCTTCGTATCGTGCTCTTTCGTTTTCCTGTCCTTCACGAACTCTATAGCCCATGCAAGTCCAAGACCTCTAACATCCCCTATAGCACTGTACTTCTCCTTCATCTCGTTCAACCTCTCTTTAAAGAGCTTTCCTAGCTTCTCTACGTTCGGTAAGAGCTTTTCGATAATCTCTATGGTTTTTAGAGCAACCATACATGCAAGTGCATGACCACCAAACGTATTGCT
>DQTV01000052.1 GCA_015662595.1 Ignisphaera aggregans | reverse complement strand
TACTCTATCGCTTACTTTCTCCTTAAGCAACCTGAGGTCTAGACGAAAACCATTCTCTGGATCAAACTTCATCGGTACGTACACCGGTTTACCTCCAAACAGCTTAGTGATCTCAGGATATGCGGGGTATGTTGGATCCGGTATCAGTACCTCATCTCCAGGACCTATGAACGATGCTATCGCTAGAAATATAGCCGTTTTCGCACCCGTTGTAACAATTATTTCCTCGGCATCTACATCGCTTCCATACCTCTTGTTAAGGTATTCAGCAATAGCCTTCCTTAGCTCTGAGATGCCTGCCGTCTCGGTATACCCTGTGAAACCTTCATCTAATGCCTTCTTAGCAGCATCAACAATATTTCTAAACGTGGGTATATCGGGTTGACCAACACCAAACGAAATTACCTTGATCCTCTTTAGTTCAGCTATCTCCTTGGCCTTAGCAATGTATAGAAACGCCTTCTCTCCACTTAAACTGCGTATCACAGGTTTCAGCTTCTCAATTACGGGAGCGGACACATCTCATCACCATTAAGCACTACGACAATAGATATGCTGCCTTGATATACTTTGGCGTATTTCGGAATTAAGCTTTAATCCTTTGGGTCTTTACCGTTAAAGCTGATAACCTAGACTCAGAGGCTTAGCGTCGGACTTGATGCCCCGCTAATCACGATTGCATAGGTATTGATCATGGCTGAGAAATGCACACATAGCAAAGTGTTAATAAAAGCTTTACTCAAGCTGCAACTCTACATGATCGTTGGCTTCGCAATAGTACTGTTACCTCTATACCTCATTTGCATTCTTAGACATTCTGGAGTCGTGTCAGATCAGATCCTGCTCTTTGTGTTGTTCACAGTTGTAACGACATTGTTACTATACATATGGTATCGAGCAACAAATTATTTAGTTGCGGAATAGTCCAGCGTTTAGTAGCTTGGGAGTCGGATATCTAGGAAAATAGAGTACTCTATGGACAACTCCATGCATAGTGCTGCGGATGAAGAGCTTGGCCGATACCGATGTGGTGAGGATATTGGTAGCCGCGGACGCGTTACAACACGGGGATGAGGAGACTTGCCCCCTTCAGATTGGGACATGAAGACATTACCGCGAACTGACCCTAACCAATACATCTCTCTTCTTCTACGACTCGGTATAGCTCGCAAAGGTGAGGGTAGCAGAAGCATTATCAACCCTCTTCCATATAGCAACATCCTCTTGTACGGAGACACCGTTCTCAAATGCTTTGGCGCATCAATGTGCAAACCAGTCGCACATATTGCCTGGAATATCGACACAGTCATCACATTACCGAATCTAAAGATATTTCCTGATATGCAATTCAAAGTCAGCATCGCATGTGTAGACGACGTTATCTATGTTAGGACCGTGACCAGGTACTTGTATGTACTATGCGAGAAACCATTCAATAAAGTTATACCATTGGATCGCTCATGGGCTAGCACCGAGCACGAATATATTGAAGGCCGATACTCAGTGTACGGTTTCTCTATAGTGATGGATGGGGGGAAGAGAGTATCGCTGGTTAGCAACAAGCCTCTATACGTGGAGCATAGGAATAGATATGTGATCGAGATAGAGGCGTCTTCCCATGATACGACACAGCTACTCATCTCCGAAAAATATACCGTGGTAGATTTAGCTCGTAAAGTGTTGAGCATCGATAATCTACTAGACGTGAACGGGATTAGCGTTGTTGAGGCTCCCTTGATTGAGTTTCTGGACGCAATGTCTATAGCACTCCCATACTCTGTGAGCAATAATTGCGTAGAGTATTTGATTACGAACTCAAGTTCAAGATGTGGAAACGCTATAGTTAAGGTCTATGGCTACATAGACAGCATTGAAGTGAATGGTATAGAGGTGAGAAACTATCGACATAGCGTTATCAGAATAGCTATGGAGGGTAAGGAGAGAGTACGCTTAAAGTTATGTATCTCAGCTTTTACCCCGTATGCTTATGAACTTCGTAAGAAGCTAGGCATTGATGAGTATGAGTAATCGCGTTGCGGTGGTGCTACGATTCAATCTCGACGTCGGCTTTGTTTTGACGCTTAGCATATCTAAGAATTGCATCGATCAACTGCATTTCGTTAGGTGGATAGCCCATAAATGCAACGTGGCCATTTATCACTATTGTTGGAACAACTGTTATGCCGTACTTATCAGCAATATCGGGATTCTCGTAGGCTTCAATTACAACAGATCTTATACTCGATGTACCATAGATAGTGCTTGCATATGCAACCATGTTTGCTAGGAGTGCTGCATATGGACAGTACGGGCATATTGGAGTTACTATCACTTCTAGAAGGATATCGTGTTCAAGATCTTGAAGTGCCTTTAATGCACGGCTCGACAGCCCATGATCTCCGTTGCTTAGCCTTATCAATGTTTCGATGAATGCCTTTATCTCTTCACCTGCTGGCATGCCCAAGTACGTTATGTATCCATTGAGAAGCCTTATAGTGGGTACACGATAGATACCGCGCTTGAGAAATACATCCTTATGCTCTTCAACATAGTATATCTCTAACTCAATAGCCTTTCTACCATTTAGAGAAGGACTTAACTCCCTCAATATCTTTAAAAGTTTTAGAGTTTGAAAGCAGGTGTAGCACGATTCATCCTTACTAAGATATGCTTCCACCTTAACAACGCTTTGCATATCTGATAACGCTTCTCTTAGAGCCTCTATATCCTCGTTTGCAAAGTTTATAGTGAACATTTCCTCAAACGATGGTATTGCATTACCGTGTCTCTCGCCGCTCATAGACCTACGCAGCCTCATACCCTAGCTAATCTACTGCGCTGAAAAACTTAGTCATCTTCACTACGAAGACTCTGTACGCAGATCCGTACTTGCCTCACACTAAGCTAGCACCACACTTACTGCATTGAACGCCTTCCGATTTACTATTCTACACTTTATAAGCTATCATAGAGCTGAGGTAACATGCTGGGGCGGGGTAATGGCTCGAAAATCGAGCAGTAGCAGAAGATCTTCACGTAGTAGATCATCGCGTACCACATCTACTACAACATCTACAACCTCTACTACGTCTACAACATCCACAACAAGTACTTCGACATCCACATCGAGAAGAACGAGGAGAAGCACCGTTGATACAGAGAGTTGGACGAGTAGACACATCTCCGAATTGATAGAGAAACTCGGCTTAGACTACCTTAAGCTTAGTCACGACGAATACCAGGCTATATTGACAAAGATTGTCGATCTACTAAGGGGTGAAGCAAGCACTATAAACATGGACACTATAGTGAGGCGCTTTAAGCGTAATCTTGAGGCTATGTACAAAATCATAGCTTCGATGCTCTTAGAGATAAGAGATCAGCTTATGGATGAACAGTTAGAGTTCGTAGTCAACAATATTGGAGATGCGGTCTTAGCATATGCTCCAAAACTCTATTCAGAGGCCATCAAGAGGGGGCGCCTAGACTTGGTTGACAGGCTTCGTAGTGAATGGGATAGAGCATGGGTATTGAGACGTCAAACAGCATTGCCTGTTAGATGTCCAAAATGTGGATTTAGTGCATTGATGCCGGATCTCACATGTCTTGTGTGTGGAAGCACCATCGATGAAAAGCTGCTTAAAGAGAAGCTAAACTTTCGTGAATTATTACGAGAGTTCGTTAAGTCCTATCCACGGGAAGTCGTTGAGACAACTATTAAGTACGGCTATGTCTACCTAACAAGCTACGGGATAAAGCCTCCTACAGAGAAACGCGATCCTCTAGACATAGAAGTAGTACTGTCACGTGACGAGAAGGAGTACTTGATAAACCTGCTTAAGAATGAGCATGAGGAGGGCGAGGCCCATGGTATATGAAGTGAGGTCTAGCAACGAGTTAAAGGACTTCATCTCTCGGCATCGAATAGCGTTAATAGCCTTTGCACCGAAGAACGATAATATCTGGCGATACCTAGAAATGCTTTTACGTCGCTTCGAACAGCGCGCTGGATATCTTATAAGTTTTGCTATGGCTGACATCACAACCACAGCATCATTACTATCGTCTGAACAGTTGAGGATAGCTCGAAAAAGTTGCTTAATTCAACTCTATCTCGATGGAGAGTGCGTATTTGAACAAGAGGGAGTGTTTGGCAATATTGAAACAGATCTCCAAGTACTTAGACATGGAATAAAGGATGTCCTGAAGCGACGATCGATAAAGACATTGTTCTAAGTATCAGATAAGCATAGTGGGCATAGAGTGTTTTTGTAAGTGTATCAGTGTCGAGATGTCGTAAGCCTAAGCAATCTAATTGCCACCAGGTCTTGACGAGGCTTGGGAGAGTGAATGAGCTAACGTGTAAGATATGTCGTAGAAGAAGACCGGTCTATAAACGCATTACCTCAGGCGAACTCCTCTGTAGACATTGTCTGTATAGCAGTGTAGTGAAGCAGATAAGGAAGGCCGTGAACTACTACACTATAGTTCATAGAGGTGAACGCGCACTATTTATTGCGAGACCAGATAGGCCACTGGAGTCAGCATTTGCACTACAATTACTTAGCAGAGCAGTACATGATCTAGATGTGGAGATCAGCGTAATATGTTACTCTAGCTTCATAGATTGTCAGAAGTTTACATGGCTATTGGAGGATCTCGGCATAAAAGCAAAGGTTTTTGAGGTTTGGATTCCTAGAGATACTGCTTACACGAATCTATGCTTTGTTGAGTTGATAAAGCTGGCTGAGGCCATAGCACATTACTTAGCGTACAAATACAATTTCAATACTGTCTTAACGCCGCTATGTAGAGATGAGCTTACCTTGCTTAGCCTGTTAGGCCTCCTAAAAGTATCAAAGTCCGTGTTTAGTGAATCGTTGCCAGTTAAATTAGGAGATGGTATTCGAATAGCCAGACCCTTCTTCTATGTCATATCTATGGACGTACTCTACCTAACCTATACCTCTCATAGCGTGGCACGCTACATCAATGCTATTCAACCATTTATACCTAGACTTGACAATGTTGAGAGCGCGTTAGCAAGACATAGCAAGGATATCTTGTGGACATCTACAGAGTTGATGTACTCAAGCGCAAAGAGTGTGGAGATGCTTCAAAGCTACATCGTGGGTTCAGCAAAGCGTTGCAGATATTGTCTCGCTCATAGCGACGCCGAAGTTTGTGACTACTGTTCGCATCTACAAAACCTAATTGAGGAAACACTTCGAGTCCTTAATCGTCAGCACTAAAGCTGCATCAAAGTTTATATAGAACCTCTGCTAATCACCTCGTGGGTGCTTGATATGGCACTCTACGGAATACCAGTGCTGATACTCAAGGAGGGTACTACCAGAACTCATGGAAGAGAGGCTCTGAGAGCAAACATACTTGCCGCTCGCGTACTTGCTGAGATTCTACGAACGAGCTTAGGGCCGCGTGGTCTAGACAAGATGCTTGTCGATAGTTTCGGAGATATCACAGTTACTAATGATGGCGCTACCATAGTTAAGGAGATGGAGGTTCAGCATCCTGCAGCCAAGCTACTCGTCGAGACGGCGAAGGCCGTCGACGCTGAGGTCGGCGACGGTACTACATCGGCCGTTGTATTAGCGGGAGCGCTACTTGAGAAGGCAGAGCGACTGCTAGACGAAGGAATACATCCAACGATAATTATCGAGGGCTACAAGAAAGCTCTACAGAAGGCCCTTGAGATTATAGATGAAATAGCTATTAAGCTTCCCATAGGCGATCTCGACAAACCTGAAGAGCGTGAACAGACGAAGAGAGAGCTTAAGAAGGTCCTCCATACAACTCTTGCAAGCAAGTACATAGCTACACCGGATGTACTGGACAAGATAATGGATATGGTCATAGAGGCCGCGTTTACTGCTGCTGAGAAGCGACCTGATGGCACCTACAACGTCAAACTCGATATGATAAAGATCGAGAAGAAGCGTGGAGGAAGCTTAATGGAGAGCATGCTCGTTCACGGTGTTGTTCTTGATAAGGAGGTTGTTCATCCTGCTATGCCTAGGAGGGTTGAGAATGCTAAGATTGCATTGCTTGATACACCACTAGAAATCGAAAAGCC
>DQTV01000102.1 GCA_015662595.1 Ignisphaera aggregans | reverse complement strand
TTGAACTACGTACATGAGCGCTGTGACTATGAGGGTCAGGCTCACAACCGTTAACAACACGTAGTACGCTTCTATGGGTAGCGGTAGTAGGAACTGTATACCTCTAGCGAGTAGGTAGACGCCCATCTCAATCATGGCAGCTCCGTGTAGAAATGCTGTAGCGGGTGTTGGAGCTACCATAGCGTCGGGAAGCCATGAGTATGTGGGGAACTGTGAAGACTTTGTTATTGCTGAGGCTAGTAGTGCGAGAAACACTATGAGCTTGATATTGCTAGGCAGGTTCTTGAGGTCGTATAGGGATACGCTACCGATGGTGCCAAAGCATACGGCTATGGCTATGAATAGGCCTAGCAGAGCTCCTAAGTGAGTTGTTATAAAGGCTTTGAGAGCAGCTCTATAGCACTGAGGCTCTCCATAGTAGGCAATGACACCCCAGCACGAAAGAGTCATCAACTCAAAGAATATCAGTAGCTGTAGTAGCGTTGATGAGAAGACGAACGCTACTGTAGCAGCTATGAAGAGCATCATCCATCCATAGAACCTACCCTTACCCCTCTCAACAGGATGTTCACGGTTTTCAGGAGTCATATAGGCTACGCTGTAGAGCATAAAAGCGAAGCCTGCTGTCCACACGACGAAGCCTATGAGCATTGATATGGGGTCCACTATCAACCCGAAAAGCTCTATCTCACCACTTCGCAACAACACTATGTGCAGCGTCTTCAAACCGCTAGCTATGTACTCAATAAAGGAGTAGAGGAATATGGCTAGGGATAAAGAAAGAGATGAGAGCATGAAAGCGTCTGCGCTTTTACCATCTAAGTTGAAGAGAGCTACAGCTGCAATCGCAACAATTATGAAGGGGAACGTAACGGTGTAGGAAAAAACATCTATTGGGATGTATATGGGGTTCATCGCCGCTCACTTACAGGAGTACAGGGCTTGTACCTACCTCTCTAGCTGCGCGTATAGCTTTCTCAACGGCTAACGCTTTTCTCGCTGTCATAAGCTCTCTTAGCTCTCCATACACCAACGCATCCGTTGGGCACACCACTACACATGCTGGTAGCTGACCCTTCTCTCTCCTAAGCTTACACATGTCGCACTTGATCATGATCTTCTCTTCTCCTAGCTCAGGTACTCCGAAGGGACATACTATTCCGCACATCATACAGCCTATACACTTCAGCTCGTTGAGGACGACAGCTCCATCAGCATCCCTGTATAGGGCTCTGGTGGGGCATACCTCCATACATGGAGCTTTCTCACAGTGTCGACAGTTGATTGGTAGTGCCATCATCTCTAGGTACTCGAATACTCTTATCCTGGCCTCTCCATGCACGTGCTCACACGCTACCTCACACGCTCGACAGAGTATACACCTACCCAGGTTGATGAAGATGCGTTTCGCCATGGATAGACACCTCACTCCTTCTTAACGATCTTGCATGCACATACCTTGAACTCAGGTATCTTAGCCTCTGGGTCTAGAGCATCGTTGGTAAGAACGTTAGCGCCCCAATGCCATGGAGCTCCCACGACTCCTGGAGGCACTGCCGTGGTTACCTTGGCTCTACACTCGTACTGACCTCTACGCGTTATGACTACTATCCTATCACCGTCCTTAATACCGTAGCGCTCAGCATCGCGTGGGTTGATCTCGACATAAGCCTCTGGCCAGCGCTTGGTTAGCGACGGTATTCTACCGGTCATTGTTAGGCTGTGGTAGTGACCAACGATTCTATACGTTGTTAGTATCAGTGGATACTCCTCGTCTGGAAGCTCAGCTGGTGGCTTGTACTCAACAGGTATGAACCTAGCCTTCCCGTCAGGTGTTGGGAACCTCTCCTCATGGAGTCTACGAGTACCTGGATGATCCTCGCTTGGACATGGCCAGTAGATGCCTTCGAGCTGCTTCTTTAACCTCTCTGGTGTTATACCTCGATACTGTGGTACAACAGCGTTGATCTCTCTAAGTATGTCTTCAGGTGATGAGTAGGTTCTCCACCCTGGTAGCTCTAGAGCCTTACCGATCTCGGTGAGTATCAGCCAGTCTGGCTTAGCCTCACCAGGTGGATCACAGACTTTGAATGTCCACTGTACACGACGCTCACTAGCGGTGAAGGAACCCTCCTTCTCAGCCCATGCAGCTGCCGGCAGTACTATATCTGCATACATAGCCGTGTCTGTGAGGAATATGTCTTGCACGACTAGGAAGTCTAGCTTCTTCAGAGCTTCACGAACATGGTTCGTGTTGGGATCGCTTATAACTGGGTTCTCACCCATTATGTACATAGCCTTGAGCTTGCCTTCAGTAGCGGCGTGCATCATCTCAACAACTGTTAGTCCAGGCTCTGGTGGCAGGTCCTCGACACCCCATAGCGATGCTACCTCCTTACGCTTCTCAGCATCAGTAACCCTTCTGTATCCAGGTAGGATACTCGATAGACAACCCATGTCACAGGCTCCTTGTACGTTGTTCTGTCCTCTCATTGGGAAGAAGCCACAGCCTTCACGACCTACATAGCCACATAGGAGTCCTAGGTTAGCGATTGCAGCAACGTTGTCGGTTCCTGTTGTGTGCTGCGTTAAGCCCATTGCCCACATTATCACGCCTTTACCAGCTGTAGCGAATGTTCGTGCCGCCTCCTCTATTAGAGAAGCTGGGACACCAGTTATCTTCTCTGCATACTCTGGTGTGTACTTGCGAAGCACGTTAGCTAGCTCCTCGAAACCTACAACACGTCTAGAGACAAACTCCTTGTCGTAGAGACCGTCTCTTATTATCACGTGAGCCATTGCGTTGAGTAGAGCTACATCAGTACCAGGTTTGAACTGTAGGAATATGTCTGCAAACCATGCGGTACGAGTTCTTCTAGGATCTGCAACGATCAGCTTTGCTCCTCTGTCCTTAGCCTTCAGTATGTACCTCATAACGACTGGGTGGCTCTCCGCTGGGTTGTAGCCTATCACGAATATGACGTTCGTCTTGAGTATGTCTTCGTATGGGCTAGTCTGAGCACCAGCACCAACAGCCTTTAGTAGACCTACAACTGTTGGTGCGTGGCATAGTCTTGCACAGTGGTCTATGTTATTCGTACCGAAGAGACGAGCGAGCTTCTGCATAAGGTAGTTCTCTTCGTTAGTCACTCTAGCGCTAGCTAGGAATCCAACTGCATCTGGTCCATACTGCTTCTTTATCTCCTTCAACCTCGTTACGATCTCGTTTATAGCCTCGCTCCAGCTTATCTCCTTGAACTTGCCCTCGCCCTTCTCACCCACACGCTTCAAAGGCTTTCTCAACCTATCAACGTGTCTTAGGAAGTCCGCAGCTGCAGCACCCTTAGGACATAGCTTACCCTCGTTAACACTGCCCGGAATAGCCATGTACTCTACTCCTACTGGTACTCCATCGTATGCCTTTATGTAGAGTCTACAACCAAATCCACAGAATGGACATACTACAGGAACGAGTCGCTCCTGCATTAAATAGATCACCCTACCTTCTCGATACTAACCGTGCTAAGTATAGTAAAAGATATCTCGATTTTACGATGGCAGTACATGCCGAGTTAAGGATTCATGAAACAGTCCGTAAGGCTATGAGCTACCCTACACTGTTATTCTATACCCGTGTGTGTAGACTGTGAAGCGGTTTTCTCTAAGGTACGCTATAAGCGTTAGACCGCGGTTATAAGCTAGATCTATAGCCTGTGCTGTTGGAGCTCCACGAAATGCTGCTATGGGGATACCGCTGTTAGCTATCTTCTCAACCAGTTTTCTATTGGCTCGCGCTGATAGGATAGCTATACATGATTTCGGATCAGAGCCCTTCCGTAGTACGCTGCCTATAGCCTTATCGAGAGCACAGTACCTACCTATATCCTCAACAATTGTAGCCGCTCCATCAACATCGATAAGAGCTGCAAAATGAAAACACCCAGAGATCTGAAACAGCTTAGCACTGTTAACCACTCTTCGATATAGTTCAAGAAGCTCACTAGCTCCAACAGTCCTTCTCCCCATAGGCCTTGGTGAAGAGGTAGGCCTAACACCCCGAACCACCACCTCTATACACTCCTTACCGAAGTCAACCAATACATTAGCACCGTCGATATCGAAACCCTCACTAAAAGCATACCCTACCGCTAGCTCGTATAGCATATGCGGACTGGTAACTACCCTATGAACTCTATAACCCTCCAAAATAATATCGACACAAACCTCCTCTGCAACAGTATCTGATACCTCAAACCTAGACCCATTTTGAAAACGTATACCTCTACGTATCGAGACTAAACGATTCTCACTAACAAGCATAGCTCCTTACCTTAGGCTACGTATGGTTAAACCGTATCAAAAGCGAGCCGTAATCGCGATACGGTAAGGAATAGAAAAACGTGTTTAGTAAAAATGTAGAAAGTTTAACAGGTTTAGACGCTTATCTTAACGCTTGTGTATGGCTTAAGCACTTTGAACATTATGAAGGTTATCGCTATGTAGTATATCGACGCTACGATACCGGGTACCAAGGCTATGTATGGATTGTCTACACGTACTCCAGGAGCTAGACCTAGTGCAGCCTCTACACCCACGGCAATAGCTCCAGGTATGACGACGAGTAGCACTAGGTGTATCAGGCTTGCAATGACACAGGTGTCGATGACGAGCTTCAATGCGTCAGAAGGCTTTGCTTCACCTAGAGCAGAGCCCTTGATAGAGCCTACGTACCAGTAGTACAGCGTTATGAGTATGAGTGGCCCAACAGCGTTTCCATAGGTTACCGGCAGCAGGTTGTTGAAGAAGAAGTCTTTGTACGTTATCGTATATACGTGCCATCTATAAGCTGAGGCGAAGATCCCAGCCGGTATACAGAACATGTTGGCTATAGAGTGCTCAAAGCCTATGGCTACGAAGGCGAAGATTGGGAACCAGATCAGGAATGCTTGTCCCATCATATCTTTGCCCTTTGCTCTGAAGTATAGCCACACAGCTAGGTTAACCAGTATGTTACAGCCTACACCACGCCAGAAAGCTGTCCATGCATCGAGATGCGACTTCTTATAGGCATACGTGTACATCGTGTCAAAGAACGGCGATTTGACTAGCATTAGCGTACCGTAGGTTGCCATAAACGCTAGGAATAGTCCTCCGATGAAGTTACCTGCGTAGCTAGCTATCCAGTTATAGATCACTCCACGTAGGTCTATGAACTTGCGAGCGTATGGGTATACTACTGATTGAACATTGCCTGTCCACAGATCGGCACCTCCAAGTAGTATGGATATCAGGCCCAGTGGGAATACTGCACCTATGATGAGCTTAGATATCGTTAACAAGTCAATGTGATACTCCTCAGCTATCTTAATCCCCAGAACTTCTCCTACATGCTTAAACACTGGATGACCATCGACGACCTCAACACGTAGAGGGAATAGGCTACCGCCCGTCATGAACGCTAGCCAGAACCCCATGCCGATTAGCCAGCCTGCTGCTACACCTGCAAAGAATAGCCTACCTGGCGGCTGCAATACCTTGAAGAGCGCGGCATGCGATGCCGCGTCCACGGTCTTATCGACGTCGTAGTATGGTAGTAGCTTTTCCTCGCTACCCATAGCTTACCTACCCTCCATGATCTTCATATACGTGTAGACATAAAGGTCTCGAGTAGAGAGGTATCAAAAAACCGAGTTTTGATATCCATTGACACGGCGGGTTTAGTTAAAGAAGTTCTCTTAAGTAAAAAGCCCTAGGGTGTTAAAACCTCCGCTGCGTGTAAAGCAGCTTCGATATAGGCTCTAACACCGTGCGTTGACGCCGTGAGGCTAGCGATCTTCTGTAGCGCTGGTATTACATAGCCCGCTACGTACGCTATTCCGGGAGCTACGCAGAGCGCTATCAGTATGACTATCGTTAGTATGGCAAGCGGACTTCGTTTCGTGGTTTGCGGTGCTGAGATGAGGGGTGCGGCTGAGGTTATGAGCTTTATGTAGGCTATGAGAGCTATAGCTGATGCCGCTACCAGTACGAGGGCTAGCCACGGCTTACCGCTAGCGATGAACGCCTGCATGAGCATGAGCTTGCTGAAGAACCCTCCTAGTGGTGGTACGCCTAGGAGATGTAGAGAGCCGGTTACCATACCGGAGAACGCTATCCTATCACCGCCTACACCCTTCATCTCTCTCCATCTCTCCATATCCCTCGTACCGGTTATGTCTATGAAGACTCCTGCTGAGAGGAAGAGTAGCGATTTTCCAAACGCATGGTTAATCGTATGGAATACCACAGCTGCTAGCGCAAGTACGCGGATGGGCTCTGCGACAGTGTCTAGGCATATGGCTAGGCCCATGAATATGAGGCCCATGTGGCTAATCGTTGAGTATGCTAGTAGTCTCTTAACATCGCGCTGAACAACCATGAGCAGCGCTCCTAGGATACAGGTTATCGCGCCTAGGATCATAGCTACGTAGAGTATGAAGTCTCTAAGGGATAGTGCTAGAGATCCTATGGTTACCGTGCTAAGTACGGATCCTGGGCTAAATATCGTGTAGAAGAACCGTAGCGTTGCGTATATACCCACGTTCACAACGACTCCAGAGAGTATCGCTGATATGGGTGTTGGTGCTTCTGGATGCGCATCGGGAAGCCAGAAGTGGTTTGGAAAGATAGCCGCTAGGTACATGAATGTCCAGAGGCTTAGCGCTAACGCTATGGTTGAGCTCAGCGCTAGCGTATAGACCTCGGTACCTAGCTTAGTCCCTAACAACGTTGTTAGCTCGTGAGCTCTTAACGTGAGGTCCGCCATGTTTAGAGTTCCGTAGCTGAGGTAGAGTATCACTACAGCTAGGAAGTATACGGATGTTGCAGCGGCTCCTATGATACCGTACTTAATCGATGCCTCTAACGCGATCAGACGGTCTCGGTAAAACGCTACAAGCGCATAGCTTGCTAGCGCGGTGACCTCTATCATGACGAACAGGTTGAATATGTCTCCAGTGTACATACAGCCGAGCAGACCTGCTTCCAGCAACAGTATGAGGGTGTAGTACCACGCTACCCTCTTCTCGAAGCGATATGCAAACCACGCACTATACACTGTGGCTAGGAATATCACTATAGCTGTTAGAGCCGCTAGAACCGCTCCAACAAGATCAATTTCGTAGACTATACCTAGCGGTGGTGGCCATCCACCAAGCGTATAGAGTAGGGGTTTACCTATGTTCCACACCTTTATAACAGTATAGGACGTTACGATAGCTGCTATCCCTGTCCAAAACACTGCATAGAGATCGAAGAACTCCTTACTTCGAATGGCTAAGCGTATCATCGGCAAGGCAAATGCGGCACCGGCGAGTACTAAGGGCATTGATGCGATGACCAGTGCCTCAAGGTCCATACCACCACCCCCTAGTCGAACACCCTACGCGCGTAATCCTCGTAGAAAGAGACTACCTCTCGCTTCATCTCATCCCTTTTATACGTCTTCACGTAGAGCCAGTGTACGTAGAAACACCTCTCTGCAGGGTCTATCTCTACAACAGCTGTTCCCGGTGTGTTTGTTATCGAGTTGGCGATCATGGTTATAGCGTAATCGGACTGCACTTCGTAGGGAATCTTAATGATACCGGGGTTTATCGCTTTACGGATATCCGATAGTATCCTCTTCGTGACATCCGCATGCGCTCTGATCTCCGCACCTATAAACCTGATTACGAACGATATTAGGTGGCCTAGCCTAGCTATGCTGAGCTTACGCTCATCGCGAACGAGGTACCTAGAGCAGATAGCCGAGACTATAACGGCTACAGCTAACCCGCTAACTATGTCGTATAGCGATACCGATCCCGTGAACACTATGTAGACTAGGAACCCAAGCAAGAACACAGCTATGAAGCGCATCATCTTACTCACCCTCTACAGCTGCTCTTGCCCTCATCAGCGCAAGGCTTCTCGCATCGGTTGTTCCGCTAACGTAGTATATACGCAGTGTGAGGGCGGCAAGGAACGCGAGTACGGCAAGGCTGATGACTATAGCCGTGAGGACCAGTGCTTGGGGCAGGGGATCGACAGCTGTAGCTATGAGCTTGCTGATGTGCTCCTGCGTTGGTGGGATCCTGGTCACTATCGGGGGTACGGGCTGTTCAAACCCTTTGCACAGCCTATACCCTACAAGTATTGCGAAGGAGTTGAGGCTATCGCTAAATATCGTTAAGGCTATGAGCTTCTTCACAAGGCTAGGCCTAGCCAGTATGCCGTATAGAGAGATAGCGGTGTTGAACACGAGTATCACGATCAGCGAGTTGTAGACAAACCTAGCCATATCGGGCATCATTCTCTCTCACCCTCGACTCCACCACCGATAAGTACGATAAACAATAAAGCGAAACCAGCTGCAACCGCAATAGCGTCCAGCACGTTTAAGAACCACACCGTACCGCTAAACACGATCCCATCAACGCTGTAAGCCATCCCTATCGGCACTCCCGGCTTTGGCTGGTTCTGGAAGACGTAGGCGGTGATACCCGCCGTCAAACTCGCTATAACCACCATGAACACTGTCAACACTATACCTATGAGCCCTAGACTACGGAGCGCTACCATACCACCGTAGGTTAGGCCACGCAGCATAAGCGCTCCTAGACTGAAGGTGACTAGAGCTATCGTTATGGAGACGGCGAGCGTAGCTCCACCCTGAAAACCACCACCTGGAGTTAGGTGTCCGTGTAGAGCTATGGCAGCACCTACAACTAGTATCATTGTCGCTACGATCCTGGTAACGGTCTTGGCTATAAGCGAGAGGCCAGGACCTGGTGGATACCGATATACAGCGCCGAGAAGTGCTACCGAGCCTATTATAGCTCCGTAGAACACCACGATCTCGAAGAACGTGTCTGTACCTCTATAGTCCCACACAATGGCTGTTACCCCCTCTGGCGTCATCGCGCTCAACTCCCTCTTAAGCGGATTGAACGTGGTTGATATGTACAGCTTTGCGAGGTCTCTCAACGTTAGCGGTACCTCTAGACGTAGAATACCGTATGTTAGTGCGTAGGAGAGTGCGAGGGCGAACACCACCATGGACACGAGTATGAGGGCTCTGTAGGCGCTCATGGCCTCTCATACCTCTCAGTCTTCTTTATCACTATGAGGAGGAGTAGTGGGTATAGACCAACCGCAACGGGGATGTACACTAGCACTATGTCTGGGGCTGCTAGGGAGTAGTATATGAAGGCGTAGGCAGTGCTCTGCACAGCTGAGAAGAGGAGTGCTTTTAATAGGTCGCGCTCGACGATGGCTAGGTACGTAGCTATGAGCGAGATCACACCCATTATGAGACATAGTAGGAGAGCTACGAGACCTGTCATCGCTTTTCACCACCTCTACCCTCCGATTTTGTGGCTAGCTCATCGATGGATATGTATAGGGGCTTGGCTGCACCACTACGGTAAGCAGCACGAGCAATGACGTGAGTTCCGGTAGGTGCGAGCATTAGCAGGAGTATGGCTGTGATTATCGCTGCTCCAGCTAGATATAGCCTGTAGACTCCTAGAAACGGTGCTCCTAGTGCAAGAAGTGCAACGCCTATCAGTGGAACGACAGCTCCACCAATAGTTCCCACAGTTAGGGCATGAATTCTAGAGTAGAAGTCGGGAAGGCGGAGCATGCCTATGGATGCTATGATATCGAAGAAAACGCCTATAGCTATAAGCGCTTCACCAAGGAACACAAGTATTGCCTCTACGTACATCAACTACGCACCTATCTCACGAGCTTCTAAATACTTAGCTACATATATATCGAGAGCGTATATCCATAGGGCGAGTACGATAGGACAGGGTATTAGGAGAGGGCTCTTGAAGAGGATTGCTAGAACGGCTAGGAACACAGCTAGGTCATACCCCAGAGCATCTATTGCTATCACGATATCCGGGATTGTGGGACCGCGTAGTATTCTAACGAAGTACAGGATAAAGGCTATGAAGTAGAGGGGGATCACTGCGGAGATGAAGTACGTGATCTGAGTTGAGAGATCCATAAAGCTTCTACCTTTAATCTACCCCTCTTCTAACTAGTTAGTAGCGGAACCACTTATCGCTAGTTCATGCAATATATTTAAACGGCGCGATTAGACGGTGTACGCTACCCGGATTTATGATTGCAGGAAACACGGCTAGCTATGATCACAGCGGTATAACGATTCGTATGCTTATACCGGTTAGGTTTAAGTAGTATACAAGCTTTTAAAACGTAGACCTTCGACGCCGATATTTAACTCAATCACAATGCTGAGCTCCGTAATACCTACATCCCTATGAAGGTCAGAAAACATGCCCGATATCCTAGTTGTTGTGGGTTCAGGAGGCTTACCATGGCTTAGCGAGCTGTTTCCTAGCATAGCTAGAGAAGACATCGCTCCTTTCAGCGACTCTATGGAGGCTGCTAGCGTTATACGAACCCTTAGACTAGTACTCGACTCTATGCGTAGTTCAAGCTCAGCAAAGCTACTCAGGATAAACATACTGTGTAGCGATAGGGTTTCGCACTGTATCAGAGGACTACATAGCCTTGTACAGCATAACAGGGTCGTCATGATAACAGATCTAAACAACGTAGTTAATGAAGGTGGTAATGTAGTTGACAACCTGATCGGTAGCTCGAAACTGTTTAGAAACCTCATGCTCTATGTAGATAGCTTTAAGAAGCTCTATGAAGTAAAGGACCTGTTGAGAAGCCTAACCCTACACATCAAGACCACTATAGTCAGCAACTACAACCTTGTAGAGCAGGATCTAGACCTCATGCTGTTGCTTCAGTGGAGGTTGAGACTGTATGGGCTATACCTAATAACGAAGCCTCTAAGCGCTAGAAAGCTCAACCATGTCCTCTACAGCTTCCTCCACTGGGAACTAACAGTTGACGACTTCTGCTCAACAAGATGGTTACGCTTCGACATAGCCCCCATGAGAATCAGTATTGAGGAGTCCAGGAAGGAGCTAACAAATGCCTATATCGCTACCCCCAGCGTAAACCCCGTAAAGGTCTTGGTCATTGCACGCTCTGGAGTATACCTCTCCGATGGTGAGAACCTGGAGTTCGTAGAGCTACCCTCGCTTAACAAGATAATAGACACCGTTGACGATAGTAATCTCGACACTATTCTACGGAGTTTAGAGCCTCGTATCGTGTTTCGCGTAGGCAAGAACTTTACGATAACTGAGGACGATATAGAGCTGCTGAAGCTCATCGATAAGTACAAGTGTTTGAGAACCGTCATGAACTCGACGGGTATGAGCTACCTAGCGATAAAGAAGAGGATTGAGGAGCTTGAACATGCTTTGGGGGTAAAGCTCGTAGTATCTCGACGTGGTGGAACAGATAGAGGGTCAACAGATCTAACACCTGTTGGTAAGAAGATTCTGGAAGTTCTTGAGACTACGTTAAGTATCGCAAAGAGGTTTCTCGATAGGAGAGTGATGCTGAACGGTCTTGGAGAGGCGTGTACGTTCGTAGACTTCCCATAGGCTTGTAAAGCCATTACCTGATTGGGTAGGCCTAGGTGAGAGGTCTTCAGCTTAGCTATACCCATCGCCTAGCCACTCGCTACACGGCATTGCTGAGGGATCTGTATGCTCAAACTCATAACAGCAAGCTCATGTATCGCGTAGCGCGAACTATCTTCCCCCTCGCTTTAGTCTCGATCTCCTCAACTACATCTAGACTCGCTTTCCTCACCTCGATATAGCCATGGCTAGCCGCTTCATTAACAAGCTTAACAGCTCTCTCATTCCTTAGTATGAGCACTGTATAGCCTGGATAGCTTTCACAGATCCCCGCTGAGATATCTGAGAAGGTTCCGGCATAGTCAAGACATACAAGACAGCCAGTCTGTACGTATGGGAGTATCTCGGCTAGGGGGATTAGCTTCTCAGATCCGTTGTACAGGATCTTTATAGCGTTCTTCTCGAGGCTAATCGATTCTATCCTATCCGGCTCTAGACCATACTTAACCCTAAGCAGATCAGTAAACGCCTCAGACGCGAAGGTTCCTAAGCAGAAGAGGCTGATGACGAAGTACATCTTGAACACGAAGTCTGTCTCTAACAGCGGGTAGATTCTCATCTGTCACAGGAACTGTGCTTGGCATGGAAGTCCAACCAGCGCTATCTTCCTAAGCGATTCGTCTTGTAGAGCTTCACGAAGACGTGTAGTGTAGGGTAGGACGCTCCACTTATTACCTGCGGCTCTCGATACCTCATCTCTTCTCCGCGCTATGACAAGCTCTGCTACTAGCCCACGAACTCTCTTAGCCACCACAACACCATCCACATACCCTCTCTCAAGCATGAATATCAGAAGCGCTGTTACACCACCTCCACTTGCAATTCTCTGCCTTCTTATATCCTCATCCACAGCTCTAGCTAAGACAATCTCGTGTAGTCTCCCAAAGGCTTTTCAATAGATACGAGCATCACAGCTCATACACCACGAGCAAGGACCTTGATCTGTGCGGGGTACCTAGTTAAAAGGATTTGGGAAGCGCGAGGACATCTAACGTAGCAGGTTCCACACCTTATACACTTCTCAACTATGAGGTCGGGTCTCTGATCGATCATCTGAAGTGCGTTGGTAGGACATGAAAGTACACAGGCTCCACACCCTATACAGAGACCTGCCAACACAACATCGTCTAGAAGATCGAAACCGCTAAGCTTCTTCACCTTAGCTACAGCAGCAAACACCTTTAGAAACGGGCTTGCGGATCTCGTTAAGTTGACGAGTAGAGCGTTGATAATCTGTGGTGCTGGTGGGCACCCGGGAACCGCGTACTCCACATCTATCACGCTAGTGATTGGCTGAAATACTCGGTGCTCTGGTCGCGGATCCTGACCACCTCGACAAAACCTTGTTATTCCTCCCACAGCTGCACAGGAACCGAAGGCCACTACTATCTCACTAATCTCACGAACCTTCTTCAACTTGGCTACAGCTACCTCATCATTTATACAGATGGAGCCTGTTACCAACGCTATGTCGTACCTCAGCTCCAGATCAAGGTTTCCTAAGTACTGTGAATGCACCTCGACATCGAGTGGTATACTGGGTAGAGATCTGAGTACCGCGAGTGGACATCCTTCACATCCACCTACATCCACTACGAGCATTCTAAGCTTCACGCTCCCACCTTCACGAGGTGTGTAGAGCATGGGATACACGGATCGAAGAGACGAGGCACGACATCAGCGAGCTCAAGAGGGAGACCGCGTAGGGTACGCTCTATCACGGGAATGTTAAACATCGTGGGTACCACTATACGATAGCTCTTCACCCTACCCTCGCCATCTAGCTCAACATAGTGTATGAGCACACCCCTAGGGGCTTCAAACACCCCTACACCCTTACCAGGACCACGTACTATCCCAACAGTTTTAGCGGGAGCAGTAGTATTGACACGTCCTAAGAGCTCTGATATTCGTTGAAGTGCTAGGTCTACCTCTACGAACCTAGCTTGTTGAAGAGATAGAAGACTACGATCAGCATACTCTCGAAAGAGCTCAAGCCTTGCTCTAGGACCGACCTCGACAACCTGCTTATTGTAGAGGGCTATCATAGATGTTGGTCTGTGCTCCACATCGATAGCGATATCCCTATACTCTTCGTATCGAACAACGTTAACACATTCAACGTCTATAGAGTACCTATCTCCATAGAATGGGTGTGACGCTATGGGTTGAACACCATCCGGAAGACCGTACTTTCTCAACATGCTAAGCTTCTCGAAATCACTCTCGCTACTCATCACATCCTCTTGCAACGACCTAAACCTCTTCCTGATCTCGTTCACCTTACGCATAGACTCTTTTAGACTAGCCTCGGTAGGTATCTTCGCTACACCTCCGATAGAGATGTTTGTAGGATGTGTAGGTGCTCCACCTATCCTCATCATGACTTCGTTAACTTCGTTTAGAAGCCTTATACACTCGACCATAAGCGAGTTGAGCGCCTCAATCCTAACGATGTCTCGCAGTATGAGTATGAGGTGAAAGAGATGACTTTGAACTCTGTTTATGAGACCTATAACCTCACGTAGAGTCCTGCCGTTCGGTGGAGGTACTATACCCATAGCATCCTCGAAAGCCTCTGCAGACGCGATGGCCTGTGCCGCATGACAAACTCCACATATACGCTTAACTGCCTCAAGAACAAAGAGTGGGCTCTTACCCAAAACTAGCTTCTCAAAGCCTCTCACAGGGTTTAGCGCCAGGAAGTATGCATCAACGATACGAGAACCGTCGTGAACCGCAACAAGCTTAGCCTCACCACAGATACGCTCTAACTGCCTTACACTCTTACTCTCTGTACTCATCGCCATAAACCCCTACAAAGGCTTCCACAAACACACGCTGACTACGCTTAAAACAGACTTATGTTTTTACCTGTCAGTATCGGATACACCTGGGTATAAACCCAAATTTACCATTTACGCTAACAGCGCTAAGTACCGAGGTTCTCGCCAACAAACAGCGATTGAGAATGGAGCCAGAGCTTAAGCCAGGTTATCTACAGCTCTAACAATCTTCGCTATGGTAAGCACGTAACGTCTGAGGCGACTGAACTTATCGAGCTACACGACTCCATGATGATCGAGGCGTTCTCAAAGGCTGTGACACGGTGTTGTAGACCACATATACTGAAGTGTTGTAGCGTTGAGGTGTGGAGCTTCGTAATCTAGTTGTGATGTCTATGGGTGTGCTTAGGGTAGCTACGGTACGTGGGATACTGCGTTTTCTAGCAGTACTACTATCCATGGTCACCGGCATTATAATAGCGCGCAAACTAGATCCGTCAAGCTACGCTCTCTACCAGATAGTTACGAAGCGTGTTACCTCGTTTTCAGCGCTTCCAAGCACTTTAGCTAGCTTCTGGGCTTATCGATACAGTGCTATGGGTATACACGGTGTTGCTAAAGCCCACATCGTCATGGTTGGTCTGAGCTCTGTACTAGCGTTCTCGATAGCTCTATTACTCATCGTAAGCAGTGACATCGTAGACACGCACCTATACGTACTCGCCTCTCTAGCTGCATGTACTCTAACCTTCTACGCTGGCCTCCATCCCTACGCTATAGCCCTAAGGCCTGTGTTTAGCGAGATAACCACGTTTATGCGCAGGTGTGTCTACGCAGCACTGGTTGTCTTACTCGTCTACATCTATTCGCTGAAAGCGCTTGGTGCGCTTACAGCTCTCACCATATCTAGCGCTCTTGGCATAGCAACGCTTCTCTACGGTGTAAGGAGATGGCTTGCTGAGTCTATGTGTCGTAGGTGTATCGCTGAGTGGCTCCGTGGAGCTTACCTACCGCTACTCAACTGGTTTGCTACCTTTCTATCAGCACTCGATGTGGTTATAGTGCTGATGCTCATAGGTAGCTATGTCGTAGCAGCGTTCTTCGCCATCACTCTAGCTCTAAGCATAGTGATGGAGGTGAGTATAAGCGCATTACAACACCTCACAGCCTACATACTGAGAACCGGGGATGTAACAACAGGTTTGCGTATATCGAGACTGATGGCCTTTGCTAGCGCTATGCTCTGCGGATACGCTATGGCTAGACCGGAGTCTATAGTCGCTCTAGTCAACCCCATATACATACCGTCTGCCTCTGCGCTACGTATCTACGCTATCGGTGTAGCCCTCACACTCATCACATCGCCCTTAGCACAGACGATCTCGGGAACTGATAGAGCTAAAGCGAGTAGACCGGGAAGAGTATTGATAAGGCTAAGCATCTTCAACCTTATAGCCTCAGCAATCTACATAGCCACCCTAAGCTCATCACTATCACTATTCAGAGACCCTGATCCAGTGATGTTGTGGGTCTTAGCGTTTCTCGTATGGAGAGCCATAGGCTTAGCGTTTTTACTGAGCATAGCTGGAGAAAGCGTAAGAGTAGAGTTTCTTAAAGGCACTATGCCAAGACTAGTACTGTTCCTAACACTATCTTATACCCTATCATCGATACTTGCGAGAGGAGGCTACGAACTGAAGTTCATACACAACCTCTATCTACTAGCAAGCAATGTACTCGTAGTCGCGGTTCCATACATAGCGATATCAATAGCCATAGACCCGGAGCTCCGGTTCATAGTGAGAAAGCTCCTTACCGCCCTATACCGCTAACTACTTGGCCCTATCTAAAGTTGGGGTATTGAGTTCTGGTGCGGCGGCCGGGATTTGAACCCGGGATCTCCGGCTTGGGGGGCCGGCGTCCTAGACCAGGCTAGACGACCGCCGCAGACCCCTACCCCAGCTACCTAGTTAGTTCAGATCAAGAAAATAAGCTGTTGTAGTTAAGCGGTTTTATAGAGGCATGAAGTCTTCGGGTTTCGGTGGTTCAGGCTTTAACCCTTTGCGCTGTCTTATCTTCCTCACTATGTCCATGAGCATTGAGTCTGGTACTGGAGCCCATCTACTAAACTCGGTGCCCCAGAAAGCACGACCAGCACTTGCGCTTCTAAGCTCGTTTGCTAGGTCAAAGCTTTCAGCGACTGGGATCTCGGCAATTATCTTGACGATGTTTCCGACCAGATGAACAACGTTTAGTATCCTTCCTCGTCTCCTAGCCAGTACGGCCGTTATGTTGCCCATGTAGTCTAGAGGCACCTTTATCTCAAGCTTCTGTATGGGCTCGAGGAGTGTAGGTCTAGAGCTTAGCATAGCAGCGTATATCGGGTTTCTAACGGCTGGGAAGATCTGTGCGGGTCCTCTATGTGCTGGATCCTCGTGGATAATCGCATCGTGTAGAATGACCTTGATTCCTCTAACCGGCTCTGCAGCTAGAGGGCCTTCCCTCATGGCCAATCTGAAGCCCTGTATGATTGTGTCCTTAACCTCCTTAAGGTGCTGAACACCGCTGGTCATGTCGACAAACACGTTTATGTTCTCGTCTATAGCCCAGATCCTCTTAGCCTCATCGTACTCCCAACCCGCTTCATCTCTCAATATCCTAGCCCTCTTGTATGGATCCATATCCTCGGTTACGATTCCCTGCTGTATCAGCCTGATGGTATCCTCGTTAAGAGGCTCAATGCTTATATACAGCTTGTTGTGCTTGTTAGGCGACTTACCCTCGAATATCTTGCTCTTCTCACGAACGGTCTCTCTATAGACAACTACAGGTGGCGTTGTCTCGACTTCGAGTCCGAATCTCTCCTTCAATAGCGTTAGAACTATCTCTAGGTGTAGGTGACCCATACCCGATATCAGATACTCTCCCGTCTCCTCATTGATTCTCACTATGATGTTTGGATCCTCTATACTCATCTTCTTCAGAGCGTCTATCAGCTTCGTCAAATCTGTTGTCTTCTTAGGCTCTATAGCCATCGTTACAACAGGCTCAGCTACATATCTAAGCTTCTCGAATGGCACCATAACATCCTTGAACTTCGTGGTCACAACAGTCTCTCCAGCACGAGCCATGTCTAGCCCTAGAACAGCAGCTACATTACCTGCCGGTATGGCGTCGACGACCTCTCTGTACGGACCCATGTAGAGGCTTACCTGCAGAACTTTCTGAGGTGCTCTAGCGTTGATTAGATAGACCTCCTCACCACCTCTCAAAGTCCCTGAGAAGACTCTACCCGTAGCCACAAAGCCTGCGTGAGGATCCCACCTCATGTCACAGACGAAGAATACTAGTGGGCCGTTCGGATCAGCTTCAAGCATAGCGCGACCAATTTCGCTATTGATATCTCCACGCCAGATCCTTGGAATTCTGTACCTCTGAGCCTCTCTTGGGTTGGGAACGAACTTGACTACCATGTCGAGTAGAGCTTCGTGTAGCGGTATCTTTCTTCGAAGCTCCTCTAGAGCCTCCTTATCACCACTGCGATACACCTCAATAATATCGTCTATCTTGACTCCCTTCTTCAGACTCATCGGGACTGTCAATCCTATCCTATCCTTAGCGGAGCCGAAGGCCACCATACCCTGCTTTGGATCTAGAAGCCATTTCCTCTTGAACTCGGGCTCTGCATACATCTCTATGAGGGAGTTGACCTCCTTGATTATCTCGATAAACCTCTGCTTAATCTCCTCGGCACTCATCTTAAGCTCCTTGATGAGCCTATCGATCTTGTTTATGTAGAGTAGAGGCCTTACACGCTCTTCTAAAGCTTGGCGCAGAACGGTCTCTGTCTGCGTCATAACGCCCTCGACGGCGTCCACAACCACTATCGCTCCATCCATCATACGTAGGCTCCTAGTAACCTTACCGCTAAAGTCTACGTGACCTGGCGTATCGACTAGGTTTATGACGTAAGGCTTACCTTCATATTCGTGGTAAAGGCTTATGTTAGCGGACTTTACGGTAATACCACGACGTTGCTCAACGTCTAGGTAGTCTAGTGCTAGAAGCTCACCAGCAAGCCTTGGTGAGATTAGACCTGCTGCAGCGAGTAGGCTATCGGTTGTCGTCGTCTTTCCGTGATCTACGTGCGCTATAATCCCTATGTTCCTTATCTGCTCTATGTTGCTCATTATCTTCAGTACTTGCTCAACCGTCTTGACATACCTCATCGCTACTCAAACCCTTAGGTAGGGTCTGACGGTTAGCTTATTAAGTTTGCTGAGACTGTGAT
>DQTV01000115.1 GCA_015662595.1 Ignisphaera aggregans | reverse complement strand
TCCGAGACTATTCCAGAGGTTGAGTTCTGTCCTTCTGGTGAGCCTCAGCCTCTCTACGATGTTGATGAGGTGTTGGCTCAGGTGTGTACAGAGGTCTATCGCTATTTCCCAGGTGATGAGAGTAGTAGGTGTGCTGCATGTGCTGTAAAGGTCTATTCCATACTTGGAGACATGTGGTTGGTTAACGAGGACCAGCTTGTGAAGCTGCTTGAGATTGCTAAGAGGTATGGTCTTCCTATCGAGTGGAGTAAGGGGAATATAGTCTATACAACCTGTCCACCAGACTATAGAGATGCTCTTAGCTGGGAACCAGGAAGCTATGTTAGGGGGTTAGAGAAGCTTCGTATAGCTGCTAAGGATATAGCTGAGGTTCTTGGCTATGAGTATCGAGCTTGAGAACATAGTTCAGAAAGCTATTCTAGAAGCTATCGAAACAGCTGTAACTCGTGTACCTAGAGATGTTTGGAACGCTCTTAACAACGCTTATCAACGTGAACAGTGTGAACGTGCAAAAGAAGTGCTTAGAACTATGATAGAGAGCGTAAGGGTAGCAGCTAAGGAGCGTATACCGCTGTGTCAGGATACGGGTCTACCCGTATTCTATATAGAGATCGGTGAGCAGTTTCCAATTAAACGTCGTGTTCTAGAGATTGTGAAGAGCTGTGTTAGGAAGGCAACAGAGCTCGGTATTCTAAGACCAAACGCTGTGGATCCTGTAACGAATAGGAATAGCGGTGATAACACCGGTAGATACGTACCGATAACCGAGGTCAGTATTGTTGATGGTGATAGGCTTAGAGTTACCTACATACCTAAGGGTGGTGGAAGTGAGTACGTCTCGAGGCTATACATGGTATCACCGACAAGAGGATTTGAAGAGCTTGTTAAGAGAGTTCTGGAAGCTGTTGTAGATGCGGGCCCAAAGCCGTGTCCACCAACGATAGTGGCTGTGGGTATTGGTGGAACTGCTGATATTGCTGAGAAAGTGTCTAGAAGGCTATTTGTAGAGAGGAGGGTTGGTGAGAGGCATAGAGATTCTAGAGTTGGTGAGCTCGAGGTTAAGCTTCTTGAAAAGATCAACTCTCTGGGTATAGGACCAGCTGGTCTTGGTGGTAGTGTTACCGCTCTCGATCTATGGATTGACTATGGCTACAGACATCCAGCAACCTTCGCGATAGCCATAACCTTCTCGTGCTGGGCACTAAGAAGAGCATCGATAGAGGTGGATAGGTATGGGCATATCTATAGAGATCCACTAGACTTTTGGGAACCTCCCTAGGGTGGTGGCGATGGCTGTGTTTAGGATTGAGCTCCCTATAGAGAACCGGGGGGTGCTAAAGGAGATGAGGGTTGGGGATACGGTGTATATCACGGGTACTGTGGTTACGCTTAGAGACCTAGGTCATAGACGAGCTGTTGAGATGCTTAAACGTGGTGAGAAGCTTCCTGTAGACCTAAGGGGTTTAGCTGTATTTCACGCGGGTCCCATAGTTAGGAGGGTTGGTGAGGAGTGGAAGATAGTCTCTATAGGCCCTACAACAAGTGCTAGAATGGATATCTACGTATATGACCTGGTTAAGCTGAGCGGTGTTGCTCTTATCGTTGGTAAGGGTGGTATGGGGGTAAACGCTAGGAGAGCCTGTCGTGAGTTTGGAGCTGTCTATGTAGAGCTTGTAGGTGGTACAGCACCCCTCATAACCAAGGCTATCAGGGGTGTTGAAGCTGTTTACTGGCTAGATCTCGGAGTTCCTGAAGCTATGTGGGTTCTACGCGTAGAGAATCTCGGTCCCGCTATAGTGACTATAGATACCGAGGGTAGGGATCTACATGAGGAGGTTATGTCTAGAGCTTACGAGGTGGTGAAGAGCCTTGTCTAGCTATAGACTAGCTCTATTCATAGCTTTACTAACCCTTCTACTCCTACCCATAGCCAGTGAGAGTCTGGGTGCAGAGGCTATACACTTCTACATCTACGGATCCTATAGATGTCCACACTGTAGTAGGCTGGAACAACTCCTTACCCAATGGTATGGAGAGTCCTCAGTATTCTTCTGCTCTGTTGATAGAAACGCTACCTGTGCTAAGCGATTCTATGTACTGAGTCACAGGCTAAACCTAGGGTATGCAGTTCCTCTAACTCTCGTAATTAACGAGAATCGAGTAGTTGCTATCGTTCTAGGTGAAGTTGGTGAGAAGGGGTTCTGGGATCGACTTCTAGAGCGTAGACCAAGCAACAGTATTCCACTCTACATAGCGAATCAGTTTGTTGGATCTATAGAGGTTGAGAACATAACAGCGTTTACACTATCGGTAGCTCCCGAGGTTGTTGAGGTACCTCAGCAACCTGTGGAGATAGGTGTTGAGGTAGCTCCAAAGACGTTGATACCCCTTCTACTAGGTCTAGCTCTAGCTGATGCAGTAAACCCCTGTACCATCTACATATACGTACTGCTACTCATAGCAACAGCTCTCGCAGCCTCTACCGAGAGCTATCCAGACGTTGTTAGAGATGCTCGCTGTTGTTACAATGCTAATGCTTTACCCAGCTCTAGAGGTTGGAGAGTTCGCGGTGTTGTTAAGCGTGTAGCTCTCTGTGGACTAGCCTTCACGTTAGCGATATACGTAGGCTACATGGCTCTAGGTCTCGGACTCGCAAAGGTACTGGGTCTCCTAACCCTAGACCTGAGGCTCCTAGCGTTGATAGCTATAGCCTTTGGCCTCTGGACCATCGTTAGCGCAGCTCTAAGAAAGTCCCGTGTTGTTGGTCGCGGTACTGTGCTCAACATACTTAGTCGAGCAGCAGCATCTCCTCTACTCTCCTTCGGACTAGGCCTACTCCTCACCTTCACTCTCCTACCCTGTTCAGCAGGGCCATACGTAGTGTTCCTAGGTCTTCTATCACCCTACTCGCTAACAGTCCTCATACCCTACCTAGCGCTCTACAACCTGATCTTCGTATCTCCACTCCTAGCAATACTGCTAGCGATGATAGTCACCACAAGGTTTGAGAGAGTTCAGAGAGTCGTTGTTGAGAACAGCTCAACGCTTTCAGCTATAGCTGGAGCTCTACTCATAGCAATAGGTCTCTACCTAGCGTTTCACTAATAAGCTCCCAGAAACCCACTCACTACATGGATGAAGAAGCGCTCACCCCTTCTGAAACGTGATGAGCTGGGATCCGACTCTGATACAGAGCCTAGCTATACATAGAAAGAACTTTATATCCGCGTTAGGGAAAGAGTTGCTGAGCGTGGACAGCCTGTCTACGGGTTAGACCATGTACTTCTGCCCTAAGTGCGGCTCCGTACTTGTAGCTCGTGGGGGTATGCTTATCTGTCCTAAGTGTGGATTCTCACGACCTGTAACGAGCCGCGATACGGCTATGATGAGGAAGACAACGGTTCTTCAACACGTAGAGTCTAGGAAAGTTGTTGAGGCTGTAAACCTAGACCTACCACCCGGAGCTGTGTATGACAGCGGTATAACCTGTCCTAGGTGCGGTCATAGAGGTGTGTTCTACTGGAGGAAACAGAGGTCTAGTGCTGAGAGCT
>DQTV01000075.1 GCA_015662595.1 Ignisphaera aggregans | reverse complement strand
GTAGGTCCATACTCTACGATTTTGCCCATGTATAGTAGCGCTACATAGTCAGAGATCCTTGCTGCTTGATGAGGTGAATGCGTTACAAGGACTATTGTCATACTGTTTTTCAACATTAATAGTGTCTCCTCTATTTTACGCGTATTGACTGGGTCTATACTAGCCGTTGGCTCATCGAGTAAGAGTATGTTGGGCTTCTGCGCAAGTGCTCGTGCAAGACATAGTCTTTGACGCTGTCCAATACTAAGTCTTGTTGGAGAATCTCTTAGCCTATCCTTAACCTCATCCCATAGCATAGCCTTCTTAAGAGCCCACTCAACAACTCTATCGATTTCATCTCTAGCTTTAATACCGTTCAGTCTTGCAGCAATAGCTATGTTATCGTATATGCTCATGTGTGGAAATGGGTTGGGGGTCTGAAATACCATGCCTATCCTCTTCCTTAATGTATAGGGATTAATCTCGTAGATATTTCTTCCAAATACCCTAACGCTTCCATAGACTCGAGTATTCGGTACCATATCTATCAGTCTATTGATAACACGTAGAAGTGTACTCTTTCCTGAACCGCTTGGGCCCATTATGGCGAATATGGTGTTTTTCGGTATCTTCAGATTAATGTTTTCTAGAATACGCCTACTCCCGATGTACACGCTTAGGTTCTCAATCTCTATCGCATACTCCATTACATCTCAACCTCGCGTATAAGTACTTTAGCTATGACAAATATGGGTAGGTAGATGGATATGAGAATGAGTGCTGCAGCCCATGAAAGTGCGTGATAGTTTTCGTAGGGTGTCAACGCATATCGATATATAAGCAGTGGAATAGCGTCTATGGGCTGATCTATACCTGTAAAGTAGACTCTTGTACTACCACCTATGGTAAAGAGTAGAGGTGCTGTTTCCCCACATGCTTTAGCTAAGCCTATGAGCATACCAGCCAGTATGCCTCTACGAGCAATACCTACGAAGACCTTCATCAAGGCCCTGATCCTAGTCAACCCGATACTGAATGCCGCCTCACGATACTCTCTCGGTATGGAGCTTAGAGCGCTTTCTATGTATGTATATGTGTAGGGTAGTAATACTATGGCTAACGCTATTGCTCCTGCAATAGCTGAGAACCTGCCCATCGGAACAACAACAAGGCTATACACAAACATTCCTATTAGGACTGTTGGTATCTCTAGAAGTGTTCTGATTACGATGTTCACAGCCTTAGCTAGTATGGTATGGGGATACTCAGTAGCTAAAACGGCTGTGAAGAAGGCTATGGGCATCCCTATGGCCGTGGTCAAGGCCATTAATATAAGTGTGCCAAGTAATGCAGGACCTACACCTCCAAGACTTTGTGATAGAGGTGATGTAGGGGGTTTGAAAAGTATGTCGATACCAGCTTTAACAATGGCTTTAACTCCGTTGATCACTACAGAGCTTACTATCCATATCAGGGGTGTGAGCGCCAGTATCGCGAGCATCACGATTATGGCTGTAAACACCTTATCCAGGACAATCCTCTTATCGATCTCCATGGATAAGCTCCCTCCACCTAACTAGTAAGATCATAGCAATAGAGTTGACGACAAGGCCTATTAACAAAAGTATGAAGGCAGCTCCGTATAGAGCTGAGTACATATAATGATAGAACTCAGCATTGGGAAACTGGTTAGCTATGAGTGAAGAGATGGTGTATCCAGGTTTGAAAAGCGATAGTGTTAAGGAGAAGCTGTTGCCTATGGTCATACACACAGCTACGGTCTCACCAGCAGCTCGGCCCCAGCCTAGAAGAGCTGCTGCTATGATTGCTGGTCTAGCTAGGGATAGCATAGTTTTACAGTATTCAAGTTTTGTAAAGCCTAGAGCTAGAGCCGCTTCCTTGTACTTTACGGGGATAGCTCTATAAGCTTCTACAATAAGTCTAGTCATGAATGGAACGATCATTATTGCGAGTACTACGCTAGCTGTAAACAGTGTTGTAGGTGTAACGGGCTCGGCTGAGAATAGAGGAATAAGCCAGAGGTATCGATATAGTGGATACATAACGTAGTCTCTAAGTAGTGGAGCTAGTATAAACAAACCCCACAAACCGTAGATAACTGTTGGTAAACCAGCCATCACTTCAATAAGGTTCGACAAAACGAATCTAATAGAGTTAGGAGCATACTCAAGCATAAACAGTGCTAGCGATATTGATAAGGGTAAAGCTATTACCAGAGCTATAATAGATGTAATTAGTGTACCAATTAGCGGAGATAGTATACCATAGAATTCCGACTTAGGATCTTGCTCAACTGCTCTCCACTCACTAGAGACTATAAAGTTAATCCCTTCGCGTATTAGTACAGGTATGGAATTCTCTACAAGACTAATGAATAGAGTGATGAAGATAGCTATAACTATGGATGCAAAGGGTAGTAGCGAATAAAAAAGCATTCTATCCTCACGAGACATCCTAGACATTGAACCTCCCTAGTATAGCACTATCCTTCAATCATCTTGATTGCCTCCATCCATATTGTCTTGATTTCTGGCGGTACAGCTACGTATCCCTCGACAATATACTTTGAATCGTTTTCATATAGCCACTCTAGAAATGTTTTTATTGCTTTAACCTTCTCCTTATCATCATAACTTTTCCATATAAATATATGGGAGAAAGCAGTTATTGGATAAGAGTCTTTACCACTAGCATAGACTATGGCTTCTAGTTCTTTACTAAAGTCTTTATCAGGTGAAGATGGTATGTAACCTAGCTCTAAGGCCTTTCTTGCAGCGGCTTGAATACTCTTCTCTGTAGGTAGAACAAAGTATCCATCTCTATTCATGATAGCTGCTATCTGTAAGTTGTTCTTTATAGCGTATGCGAGCTCTACATAGCCTATAGAGTACTTTGTGTTCTTTACTACAGCTACAACACCAGCGTTACCTTTAGCTCCAACACCCTTACCAACTCTATCAACTGGCCAGTCAACAACTTTACCAACTAGTTTCTTAGGCCATAGATCTGGAGCTGCTTTATGAAGGAATGTAGTGAATATCTGAGTTGTACCACTTGCATCAGAGCGATGTACAGCTACTATCTC
>DQTV01000079.1 GCA_015662595.1 Ignisphaera aggregans | reverse complement strand
GGAGTTTCAGAAGACGACGTAATTAGAGAGGCTTCCGAGGTATGTAAAAGGCTTGGGGTAGCACTTATAGTTGATCTGATCCACGTTAAGAATCCAGTTACGAGAGCCAGTAACCTTGCTGAGCTAGGAATTGAAGCAGTGCTAGTACATGTGGGAGTCGATGTACAGCGCAGACGTGGTATAAGTGTTAAAGAGCTGCTGAGCGAGATTAAGGAGATAGCCTCTATGGGGCTCCTCGTAGCTGTTGCGGGAGGTATCAAACCTGAGGAGGTAGATACCTTCATAGATGCTGGTGCACGTATAGTGATAATAGGCTCCGCAATAGTTAAGAGCACGGATCCCATAAACGCAACAAGGGTAGCTCTTACAAAAATGAGAGGTCACTGATGAGATTCGCCCTTACTGAGCTTAGTGATGATGTCCTCCCAGACTGAGGCACCTAGAATCTGCTTTAACACTGAGACAAGTTCGTGACTAGCCTCAACGTAGCTAAGAGGTGGACGATAGGAAGGGATGTACTTACGTACCTCGTGCAGCGGAGCTTCACGAGGAAACGCCTTCACATCCCCGATCTTAATAACCATGAGCTTTCTCCACGATTTAGAATAATGCTCTTCTATAAAGTGCCAGTTATCTTCGTCAAAGAACTTACAGCCTTTACGTAGATAACTAACTATATCATCATAGTAACCAACAGCTATATCGAGCACCCTAAAAATCCCTAGGAACGCTTTCCTAGGACTTGATGCATAGATAAGTACTAGATCGTTTCTCTCAATATTGCCAAAGTACGTCCTAACCTCACAGTCTTTAACTCTATTCACAATCTTTAACGCATAGAGAGGCTTAAAAGCCATAACTATAAGCTTGGTCACGGATTTCACCAACATCTGTTCCACTGAATTAGATAGTACTCGAAGACAAAGCTTTTTTACTACCATTACCTCAACTAGTTCTCGCACTCATTCAAACATCATTAGGTGGTTGCATGGATTTAACGTTGATAGACCTACTATTCCTAAACTTTTTAGCATATGTGCTAGCATTTATCGTTGTAGGATTAGTGGCGGCGCTACCAACCGCTGTACTGCGGAGTAAGGGGCTTAGACAGATCATGACGTTTAAAGCCATTGAGAGGTCTGAAGATAGGGCAATACTTGAGCTAGTAGCGCTAGCTGCAGCTATTGCCGTTCATCGACTCAAAGCAAAGAGGTCAGAAGTCCCAAGACAAACAGAATCTGAAGGCCGTCTGAAATGGTCTCTTCGTGCTAGAATGGAAATGGCGTCCCTTCGCATGTTGGAGACGAAGAAATCGAAGTTACGTAGATGATGTGATGAAGAATGTTGATGCACGAACTTATCCAGATATTTCTAAGGCAAAGCGGGATTAGCACAGCCTTTACCAACCCTTTTGAGTTTGGAATTAGATTGGTATTCATGGTATGGGGAGCCGTACTACTAATGCTTGGACTCCGACGTATTGAACCACTGTTACTCATACCGATAGGCATAGCCATGATGTTAGCTAATGCACCCGGACTTCACTTGGTCTCCTATGCCTGTAGCATTCACGACCCTCAGTACCTAGATCAAATTGAGGGGCTTACACAGCTTGCCAACATAGTTTACGTGAATGGAACTGCCGTTCGGATATGCGTACCGTATTCCACGGCTGTACTTGCGTGGATCCACCATCTCTTCGTACGTACTGAGATAGGCCCTATACTCATATTCTTTGGGATTGGGGCGCTCTCTGACTTTAGACCTATGTTTTCGTACCCTATAACGTCCATCATTGGTGCCGCTGCACAGCTAGGAATAGTAATCGTGTCCCTCATAGCGTTTGCCAGCGGCTTCTTCACACTACCAGAGGCGCTCGCCATAGGTGTGGTTGGCGGAGCTGATGGACCGACGACGATCTACACCGCAACAAATATAGCACCACAGCTTGTTGGGCCTCTGACCATAGCTGTCTACAGCTATATCGCGCTCATACCAGTACTTCAACCCCCAATAATAAGGGCATTGATTCCGAAGAAGTATAGAGCCATCAAAATGCCACCACCACGTGAGGTTGGCTCTCGAGAGATAGTATTGTTCTGGCTTCTACTGATCTGCGTTGTTTCCATACTTGTACCCAACGCACTTCCATTAATAGTAGCATTAGCTGCGGGGAACATCATAAGGGAGTGTGGGATATCGGAAGTGGTATCGAGGTATGGAAAAACAGTTCCAGAAGCGTTGCTTGACATAGCGACCATCATGACAATGCTTGGCGTAGGATCTACACTCTCTTACGATTTCCTATCACAGTATGTGGTTGGGGGTGCTGAGGCATATCTTGAATTTCTTATAAAGGCCTTTCTATGCTTAGGGCTAGGGTTGTTAGCCTTCCTGATATCTACTATTGGTGGAATTCTGCTTGCATGGCTATTGTACTTCGTAACCAAGGGTAAAGTGAATCCCGTTATAGGTTGTGCTGGCGTCTCAGCAGTACCAATAGCAGCTAGGGTAGCTCAGCGTGAAGCTAGTCGCGTCGATCCATCAGTTTACATAGTGTACCATGCCTTAGGACCTAACGTAGCGGGAATTATAGGGACTGCTATAGTTGCTGGGTTCTACATAGGCTTTGTAAAGACCTGGTTCTCATACCCTTAGGCAAATCCTGCTCGCGGCAGCTATTACAGATGTAATACAGAGTTGATGGAGTACCACACGAAACACCTCTAGCCTAACCCGTAAAAGTCTCCATAACCTCACTACTCGTAGGCGTTGCGATGATAATGATTATAGAGTGTAGCAACCCAGGACTTACAGCACATAAGATTAGGCATGACATCATTAGCTATCTTAGAGCCAAGCCTTCAAGTCGTCAATATATAAAGGTACTGAGTATTACGCACAAGAGGATCATGATAGTAATAGATGTGGGCATCACCGATAGGGTCGTTGATGAGCTTGTGAAGCTCATATCTAAATACGGTGTTAAAGTTAACGTTCTTCGTGAAGTAAACATAACAACTTAAAGCTATGATAGCAGAGTAATTCCGATGCAGAGAGCTGGGGTTCGTGTGATCATGACCCAGCATAGTGAGGATATAAAAGCTCGCGTGATAGAGATCCTTAAACAGATTTACGATCCTGAAATACCTATAAATATCTATGACCTAGGTTTAGTGTACTCCATAACTGTTCGAGATAGGGTAATAGAGGTAGAGCTTGGTGTAACGTCGCCCTTCTGTCCATTGGCTTTCGTAATAGTTAAGCAAGCTGAGAAGGCATTGCAGGAAGCATTCCCAGACATGGAGGTTAGGGTCAAGTTGAACCTTGAAAACTTATGGGATCCTTCGAGGATGACCGAAGAGGGTAGGCGGATGTTTAAGGAGCTCTATGGATACGATCCTCTGTCACGCTAAATGCTCTTGGACTAGCCTCGTGCAAAACGCTTAGAGATCTTATCCGCTAACCTTATAGGCTCTGGGAACCTCTCATTTCTATTCCATACCGATATGCTTATGTTAAGGGCTGAGTCTGGATCTACTCGATGCCCAACGCTTATATACATGCGTACACCGCGTTTAACTTCAACTACATACCCCACATGAAGCTCATCAACATACAGCTTATCATAACCGTTTTCTCCGCGAACAATTGTACCGTATAGCAGCTTCTTAGCTATCCCTATCGAGGGTATATCGAGAGCTACACCGATATGAGATGCTATACCGAGCTTACGTGGATGCGCAAGGCCGTGCCCATTAACCATCACTACGTCAGGAGATACACAGCGTTCCTTAAGTTCATGAAGAGAAGCTATCATCAGAGGTGCTTCACGAAACGCAAGTAATCCAGGAATATATGGTATCTCAACACTTCCTTCCACCACTGCGAAGCATATTAATGATCGCTTTGTTTTGCTGTATGCTACCGCAACACCAAATCCTCGCGATCCTCGATACCCTACATCAAGTCCTGCCACAATTTCAATACGTTCACTATCGAGTTTCTCCACTATGACCTTTCGACTCATCTCCTTCTGAAGCGCTATCGCACGCGCTGGGCTAAACATCGCTCTATGCCAAGGGAACGAACCTCTCTTCTATACCTCGATTGCTAACTATAGCGATGTCTATTCCATCGCCTGAGACTGCATCGCGCGATGAAGCAGCTTTAATTGCCTTAGTAACTAGCTCTGCCGCCTTCTCCAGACTCATGGTCTCTTCGTACTCAGTTTCAATGATTCCTATAGCGATGCTAGCTCCCGTACCCACAGCTGCATATCTATCTTCAATGATCGAGCCTATAGGATCCAAGACAAAGAGGTGGGGGCCCTCCTCGTCTATACCCGCAAATAATATCTCTGAATAGAATGGGAAGAACTTGTAGCTATATAACAGGGCTGATAATAGCTTAGCAGCTGCGCGAACTCTCATAGGAGTTGACGTAAGTACCTCACGCAACCTTATCTCAGCGGAGACTATTCGGCTCAGAGTCTGCATATCGGCGAAAAGGCCTGCCGCTGCCATAACCATTCTATCTCCAATACGAAACACTTTCTTACCTCGATGGCTCAAGATGAAACCTCCATAACTAACACGCTTCTCAGCTGCTACCACTACACCGGATTCAACTTTTACCCCAACAGCTGTTGCACCCGTTAACAGCCTTTCGTGAGCCATATGATTAACACCACCACTATGGGTAGTAGTTGAGGTGAGGCATAAAACTCATCATGGGATATTGGTGACTAATTGAGCTATTAAAGCCAGCCTTAAGCAAAGTTAAGGAGTATCGATATCAACTACATCAACACTCCTACAACACTAATCATATTCGTACGGCACAACTTGATGAGAGAGCATGGCTATACAGCATCCTCAACTATACCCTGGCGTAGTTTAGCTCTTAACTCAGGTAATATCTATCCAATCTTAAAAATCGGTAGAGCGCATGATGGAAGTGAACAGCAGGCATCATATAGTTCTGTTACGTACTTCATAGCTATGGGATGAGGGTTCGCAATCCTATCCACAAACCCCTGACGTACTACCTCAACATCAAGCTTAGATTTGAGTTCTGTTGGGCGCATACAGCCCAGATATATCTCACCGTTGAACAGCTCTCTAACCATCCTGATACGCTTTAGCAGCTCATCTACGTGTGGCAACGGTACATCGAAATATTTTGGTATAAACACAAGTAATGTGAGTCTACGGAGTCCTAGGTCCCTCAACACCCTCAACTCCCTCTGTAAAAGTTCATCACTTTGCCACGGATGCCATAAGAAGACATGAGGGACAACATCTAGGCCTACACTGAGCAGCAACTCAATTGCTTCTATTACAGTCGAAGGCTCGATATTGAGCCCTCTCACATCTCTAAGCATGTGTCGACTTAGCGTAAACTCAAAGTCTATCACATCAACAAACTTTTTTAACTTCAAAGCCAACTCTGTACTCCTCACGATCCCCGCATGAATATTGAATACATACTCATACTTCTTCTTAGCATCTACGAAAACTCTCACCATCTCATCAGTTATGGGAAGTGTACCATCGGTACTGAAGCCCCCACTTATTAATACACCGCGCACACCCTTCATATGAAGCTCAGTTAACAATTCCATCAAATGTTTACTATCAGTTACCGGTATCATACCTCTCAAAAACAACGCCTTACAGTGCTTACACCTTAGACTACAATGCAGCCCAGTTATCGATATTGCTACGAACTTGTTTTTATGCATAAAGGCCTTTACACTCATAACTCAATACCAAAGGCTCTAAACTCATTAACTATCTTCATCTCATCACGCTTAGCTAAATCTCGTGATGGGTAGTTGAATATAGGACCGCGAGGACTCTCATTATAGAATGGCCTATTGCATCCAGGGCAGCCAGATGTAAGTACAACCTCTGTAACATCTATATCCTTAGGCATTCTCTTAAGCTGCTTTACTCGATTGTCCTCAAACTCTAGGTACTGCTCAATATCGTATCCATACTCCAGCATCTTGTTCACCAATTGTATCACTCGATATCTATACACCTCCGAGTAGTCTTGCCAGTCGTGAGAAGGTTTCTTAATGTGATGTAACGGCACATATCTGAACAGCGCTACTTTAGCACCCAGCGTATAGATCTTCTTTAGAATTTTTACAGCATCACTAATCGATTCGCCTAACCCTATGATTAGGTGTACCACAACATTGTTACGACCGAAGATCTCTACGCTACGCTCTATAAACTTAATATACGTACTCCAAGTATATGGCTTTGCAACACGCTCAAATATTTGAGGTGTAGCGACATCTAGCCCTACACCTAACATATCAACACCTTCATGCTGTAGCCTCCTAAGCTTATCTGACGGGATTGGAACTACGGCAGTCGATATCGGTATAGAAGTGGCTTTCCGTATCTCCTTAACGATCTCCACGAGCTCTTCAAGAAAACCCATCTTCAATACTGTTTCTATACATACGCGTGAGAATCTGCTATGCTTAAGCGCATTCAACACCTTATCAAGATCAACAACGGGCCAGATAACTCTTGAGAGATAGTCCTTAGGTATACTATTGCGATGCGACTGAGCACAGAAAGCACACGAAGCTAAGCATCCATGTTCGGAGTACTGCAGTATGTATGCAGTTGTAGGTTCAATGTACATCTTAGTGTTGAGTATACGCATCTTCGCTAAGGTACCTATAGAGACTCTGATCCTCATGACTACTGCCAATATACGGTTATAGCCATGAAATAAGCTTATCTTTCAACCACTATGCGGCTCTTGGGGGTAAGCTATGCGTATCAGGCTAATACTTGATTTGGAGGGAGCTGATGGCTATAGACAAATGGCTATAGACGAGGCAATGCTAATCCTGCGATCTCAGGACCGTATACCTGATACACTACGGCTCTGGGTATTTCGACCATCGGCTGTGAGCATAGGCTACTTTCAAAGCCTATATAGGGTTGTTAATGTTGAGCTTGCAAAGACGTTGGGGGTAGATATTGTTCGTAGGTTTACCGGTGGTGGAGCAGTGTACCATGAGTATGGAGGTGAACTCACTTACACCGTAACGTTGCAGATTAGAGGAGAGTTAGCAGATATTCAGAAAAGCTATGAGATCTTGTGCCGGGGGATTGTAGAAGCGGTAAGGATGTTTGGACTGAACGCTGAGTTTAAGCCTATCAACGACGTTATCATACACGGTAAGAAGGTTTCTGGAAGTGCTCAGGCTAGGCGGGGCTCTGCACTACTTCAGCACGGGACTTTAATGTATGCAACGAACTTAGATACGTTGGCTAAGCTGCTAACCCCACCTAGGGAGAAGCTTCAAGCGCATGGCATTACTGATATTCGACAGCGTGTAACCACACTTAGTCTGGAGCTTCAGCGACGCGTAGATCTTGATGAGGTTGTGAAGGCTGTTATTAGCGGATTTAAGAAAGCTCTCGGTGTAGAGCTATACGAAGGCAGCTATACTGAAGCAGAACTTAGGCTAGCTGAAGAGCTTGAACCTAAGTATAGAAGTCGTGAATGGATCTATAGAAGGTGAGTCTGAGGGATAGCCTTTGGCTATTCAGCTAGAGCGCACCATTAGAGCACGTGGGGGTAAGACCGTAACCATATACATGAAGATTTCGAACTGTCGTATATTGGACATAGCAATAACAGGAGACTTCTTCTCATACCCTGAAGACGCTATTGAAAGACTTGAGCGTGCTCTCGCTCTATGCGCTTCAATAGCATGTATCGAACTAGCTATCGATACAATATCACGGAGTGCTCATCTATTAGGCGTTGAGTGGGAAGAACTAAAACAGTACTTAGTCGACATGTTCAGGCTGGGATGCCAATAATGTCGCGTTTATACGATGTTATCGTGATTGGGAGTGGTGTTGGAGGTTATACCACAGCTATTAGGTTGTCACAGAGTGGGTTGAGGGTTTTACTAATTGAGCGAAAGCTTATCGGCGGTGAATGTGCAAACTATGGATGTGTACCGACGAAGGCACTATACTCAATTGCAAAGAGCGTGAGACAGCTTAGAGTAGCTAGATTCTCGATTTCATGGTCTGGCAATCCTCTGGAATTTGCACGTGAAGCCGCGGCTAAGGCTCGTGAAGGGATAGCGTATCTACTCGATAGATATGGTGTTGAGATCGTTTACGGAGAGGCACGTGTGGCTAGGAATGCTGTGGTTAAGGTGTTGACAAAGAATGGCAGGGTTGAGCATTATGAATATCGATACCTTGTGATAGCTACCGGAACCGAGCCTAGAGCTCTACCTAATATTCCAATTGACGAGATTACAGTTCTTAGCAATAGAGGGTTTCTAAACCTAGACGAGCTGCCATCATCAGTCATAATAGTTGGTGGCGGAGCGATAGGTGTAGAGCTTGCATCTATTTTAGCAAACATAGGTGTAAAGGTGCGTATTGTCGAGGTTGCAAAGGATATACTGCCAGGGATGGATATAGATATCGTACGTACAGTTAAACGATTCCTTAGAGAGCAGGAAGTGGAAATATTTACGTCCAGCACAATCGAAGAGATCTTGAAGACTGGTAACCAAGTTGAAGTAAAACTAAGTAGTGGGCCAAGGATTCAGACAGAGAAAATTCTTATCGCTATAGCGAGGAGACCGCAAACACGGGACCTGGGGCTTGAGGAGATCAACGTTAGGGTAGATAGCCAAGGATACATAGTGGTGGACTCATATCAGAGAACATCGAATCCCAAAGTATTTGCCGTTGGTGATGTGACGGGACCGCCTCTGCTTGCACACAAGGCTTTGATTGAGGGTCGAATAGCTGCACACACAATACTTGGTAAAAAGGTAGTCGGGTACCTTAATCGTGAAATCGTTCCAGTGGCATACTTCACAATTCCAGAGATAGGAAGTATTGGGTTGAGTGAAGATGCCGCTAGAAAACGTGGGTATAAAGTTAGATGTGTGAAGATACCCGTTACGGTATCGTCTAGAGCATTCATAGAGGGTTGCGAGGGAGGGTTCATTAAGATCGTTATGGATGAGACTTCAGGATCGGTTCTCGGACTACATATGGTTGGTCCCAACGCTTCAGAGCTGGCATCAGTAGGTCTTGAGATTATTGAGCGAAAACTAGAGTTAGAAACTGTGGCATCGAGACCTTACGTACATTTAACAGCCTTTGAAATTCTTCGTGAGTTAGCTGAGACGGTACTTGGTGAACCAGTGAACATCTATATACCTAAGCGCTAAGCTCTATTATCGAACCCATCTCTTTCTTAGGCTCATACCCAGGTATTGATGCCACAACCCTTCGCCCTTCGTCACTTCCTAAATAGCTTATAAATCTTCTAACGCTAGGCTTGCTCAAGCTATCTCTGTGTACTGCAAAATCGTACTCCTCCCATGCAATAGGTATGTAGTCGAGGTTGTATAGTCTAGCTGCATACTCTATACAGAGACCCATGTCAGCACGTCCTTGCGCTATTGCAGCTGCTACCGCTGTATGGGTGTTCACCTCGTATGTGTAGCCATTGATCTTCTTAACCAAGTCGTTGTAGTCTACACCTATCTCCTTAGCAATCTCCTTAAACAGAATATCTATGAGAATGCGTGTTCCGGAGCCTTTATTACGGTTGACAAATCTTACATCATCACGTAAAGCGTCTCTAAGACTCTTTATCTTCTTGGGGTTACCGCGCTTGAATGCTAGAACTATTCTGCGCCTATAGCCAGCCACCAAGACTAGGTCTCGGTACTTAGCGACAAATGTCGTGTTATATGTATTAGTTTCAGGGTCTAGGAGGTGTATGGGCGCAATGTCTCCATAACCTCTGGCTACATATTGTAACCCAATATAAGAGCCCACAGTTAGTACTCTAACATCCTGAGCTAACCCAGCCGATGCAATGAGCTTAGTCAATAGCATGTCATGGCTACCGATGATCAGCGTATCTGCTATGGAAGGGCGTAGTATGAGAACCCCCACTCGCTGACCTTCATCGACAATCTCTTTACCACGCTCAACAATAGCTATGCCGTCAGCACGAATGAGGGGCGTTATGTCTCCAGAGCGTATAGGTATGGGTATTGCTAGAACGTCATTACTTCTTATACTCAGTACTACTGGCACAAACAGTACCTTACCCACCTCCTTCCTTAACCTCTGAGCAATACGCGCTGAAATAGATGGATGCAAAGAGGGTTGCATACCACAAGCCTTCTCAACTATGTACTTAAGTAAGGTGATTGATATGACAGACGCTGAGAATGGAAAGCCGGGAAGACCAATAACTAGCTTGTTCTCAACAACCCCTACAAGCGTAGGCTTTCCAGGCTTAACCTCTAATCCATGTACTAAAACCTCACCCAACCTCTCAACAACTCTGTAAAGTATGTCGCCTAATCCTGCCGATGTACCTCCGGAGGTCACCACGATATCGTATTGTGAAACAGCGTAGGTGAGCACATCTCGGAGAACCTCCTCATCGTCCGGTACCACACCTAGGTACTCGGCACGGGCACCCAAAGATCTTAAGTATGCCGTTATGGCATATCCATTAAAGTCGTATATCTGACCGAGACGCAAATCTTTACCAGGAGCTACAACCTCATTCCCCGTAGATATCACCGCAATACGTGGAGGAATATAGACGTTCACGCGATTGTAACCAAGCGCAGCTAGAATCCCTATCTCAAAGGGTCCCAACCTCGTGCCTCGCATCAGGACCAACTCGCCTTTAGAAATGTCGCTACCAGCAACCGCTACATTCTCTAGCGGTGATACAGCACGGTATATCAACACCTTTGACTCGCGTTTAACTGTGTACTCCTCCATAACCACAGCATTAGCACCGCGAGGGAGCACGGATCCTGTAGCTACCTCAACAGCTTTTCCACTATAGACTTCAACACTAGGCTCCTTACCGACGTCTACTGAGCCTACAATCTCAAGAACGATAGGTCGGAGTTCATCTGCGCCATAGGTATCCTCAGCCCTTACAGCGTAGCCATCAACTTCCGAACGATCAAAGGGAGGGTAATCAATGATGGCATAAACGTCTTCCGCAAGCACACGCCCAAGAGCTTCGAGTAGGGGTAGTGTCTCTATGCCCTTAGGCTCAATCCTTACCCTGCTCTCAATTACTTCTAGAGCTTTTTCAAGCGGGACAAGTTTATGAAATAGCTTTCTCATAACACGAACCCTACAGAAGTTCTATAGGTACCAGCTCGCCAGCTTCGTAACCCTCAATATCATCAGGAAGCTTAAGTATGCCATTGGATTCGAGAAGAGTTGAAATTAGTCCAGATCCTGTAGAGGCCAGAGGCTCAGCACAAACCTCGGTACCGCAATTAAATAGCTTTACCCTTACAAACGTTGTATACCCGGCTCTATTTACAACTCGTCGAGTAAGTTTAGCATATACGTAGTTTCTCGATTCCGTAATACCTAAAGCCTTTGTAAGGGATGGTATGACAAAGAATCTGAACGCAATGTATGCAGCTACCGGAAATCCAGAGAGCATGAATATCGGCTTACCTTTCAACACGGCTACACTTGTTGTTCTTCCAGGACGCATGGCTATTCCTCTAACCACCACCTCGCTACCAACCTCCTTTACAGCCTTAACTACAACATCTCGCTGACCAGGACCGGTACCACCGGTGGTTATGACGCTGTGACATTCCTCTATAGCCTGCCTAATATGGTTAGAGATTTGATGTGGAGAATCGCCTACTATCCCAATGTGTACCGGCTCAAGGAATCCAAGTCGCTTTGCTTCACATAGAAGGAGGTAATGCGTAGAGCTGAAGACCTTGCCTTTACTCAATACCTCTACGGGGTCTAAGTTTTTACTTGGCTCAACTATCTCGTCTCCTACCGTAAGTAAGCAAAGACGCAATCTCTCAAACACTTCAACTTCGTCTAGACCCACAGCTGCCAAAGCCGCGACATGCCAAGGTTCAATGGTTTGGCCTCGTTTAAGTATTGTAAAGCCTTTAGGCATATCTTCTCCGCGTCGAGATACGTTAGCATATACACCAACACTCTTCATCACATAGATAGTGGACTTGTCTTCGACAACATCTTCGAGCATTATAACAGCGTTAGCACCCTTAGGCAGCGGTACGCCGGTGTGTATCCTAACCGCCTCACCGGGGCCTATGGAGTATCTGAATGCCGTATCGAAGTTAGCCTCGCCAACAATTCGTAGAGGAAGAGGATTGGAAGGCGAAGCACCATAGGTATCCTCAGCCCTTACAGCATAGCCATCAACTACACTGCGATCATAGGGTGGGATATCGCATGGCGAAGTAACATCCTTTGCCGCCACCCTACCGATTGCGTTAAGCAGACTAACTCGTTCAATATTCAACTGTATGTTTATCACCTTCGACACACGCTCTATAGCGTCATTAAGTCTGCAAAATTCGGTGATCATGACTTCGAAACCCTGTCTTAGCGACCAACTTCTTTAACCATAGACATTGTATAGCTTACAACGTTATAAAGCTGCTAATGAAGATAGTTAACTCTCGGGATGATTAAGCCCACTCCGCTGAGCTCGATGATGTGTCGGGTGAGCTATAATGACCATCTGCATAGAGCGCCTTCTAGTATTGCTCCCTCAACATCCTTTATGGTATAACATCTAATTACTGTACCCCTCGAACGAGATTCTCTACCCCTCCCAATCAATT
>DQTV01000006.1 GCA_015662595.1 Ignisphaera aggregans | reverse complement strand
GCTTCTTAAGTGTCGTAGACCAGCTCTTCTAATAGCTGACGAGACCACTATATCCAACACCCTTATCAAAGCTGTAGGCTCTAGCATAAGGATTCTGGGATACATAGTCCTCGACCCCGATGACTATAGACCCTATCCGCGAGCACTATTCGTAATCGATAACGTTAGAGCTAACCTAACGCTAGACATTGCATCAGCTGTTCAGGGAGGGGATAAGGTTCTAGGAATGGTTCTGAAAGCCTTGCTATACACACCAAGAGGTATTGTGGAGGCTGTCAATGTTTCGATAGCTGTTTATGAGGAGGTAGAGCGTGTTAGGATTGTGGTTCTCGGTGATGGCTCTATATTCCTTAACCAGGTTCTATCCTCTAGTGTTGGCCGTGAGTATCTGAGGATCCTCATAACTTTAGTGGATACGCTTTGTGAAAACGATAGGAACTGCTTTATAGTTGTTGACGGCTCTAGGTATCGGGGTATAAGCGTAGTTGAGGTGTTGAGGAATCCGTATGCTATCGACCCCCATGAACTGGTACTAGCATCGCTCCTCCTCATCGCTACGCTTCTCCACCCCTCAACCTGGTTTCCACCACTAGTTAGAGCTCTAAATAGCATTGTTAACCAGATTCTCATGGTTAGGGAGGTGGCTACGATCCTAACACTACTCCTCATAGCCATAAGCTACAGATTTGCTAGGGTGGGGCTTTATCATGAGCGTGATACAAAGCTTCGAGAACAGCAAGAGATAGAGGTTTTCTTTACAGCCGACATCCGTAACGCTATCATCCGGGGTAGGTATAGACTCGATGAGAACGACTTTCTAAGGCTCTACGAGATCGTTGACACGGTGCTTAAGAGTGTTACCGGGTATGGGCTTGAGGATCCGCAGCTTGTTGATGTGCTTAGTAGAAGCGTTGATAGGTCTAGAGTTGTTCAGTACGTGGACAGGATGAATAGGTTGAGGAGGAAGGTTGTTGATAGGAGGTTCCTACCCATAGTGATATCGTGGCATAGAACGACCTTGAAAATGGTTAGGGAGAGCGAGTATATACTGCGTGCTGTTGGTACATCACTAGAGGCTGAGAAGGGTGTTGAGTACGTTATTATGAGGGGCATTCGATGAGCGTTTCAGAGGTTAGTGCGGTACACGTTGTTGCTACGCATAGAGTTGTATCCCTAATGCTCTTAGCTGTGGCCCTCATAGTCCTATCGATGGTTATAGGCGGTCCGTATCTCTATCCCGGAGTAGCGATATTCATGCTCTTAGCCGTGATGCGTGGTTACGTAGCTCTCGCCACCCTAGCTCTCTCGAGAGCTAGTGTAGGTACCGAGGTTAGTGGAAGAGTTGAGGGTGAGCGTATCGAGGTTCGCTTCGTAATCGAGAACCGGAGCCTAATACCGATAGCTATCGCTGAGCTTGCGCTAACCTACTCTGAGTTTCTTAAGCTTGTTGAGGGTGTTCGAGCAGCGATAGCTATCATACCATCCAGAGGCTGTGTAGAGTATAGAGCTGTGTTTGCTGGACGTGTTGGTAGGCATAGAGTTGGGCCTATCAAAGCCGTTGTTAGGGATCCTCTAGGGCTCTACCGAAGTAAGGAGATCGAGATAGGTCATGCGGTAGAGCTAAGGATTTTACCGAGAGTATCTGAGGCCACGGTTAGGAGGCTGTTAGTACATACAAGGTCGACAGGCCTTACTCGTTTAAGGAAGCCAGGTCCAGGGATAGAGTTCCATAGTGTTAGAGAGTATCGACCTGGAGACGATATTCGTAGAGTTGACTGGAAACACTACGCCGCAACGCAGAGGCTTATGATCAAGGATATGGAGAGAAGCCTTTCAAAGCATCCTATTCCTACTCGATGCGACACCCCCCATGTTCCGCGGACCATACGGTACAACACCTTTTGAACATACAGCACGGGTTATCGCCACCATAGCTCGCTACCTAGCTCTGAGAGGAGATCTGATGGCGTTGATAGCATACACATCTCGAGGCTCTCTTACAAGTGGTGAGATGGCGCGTGGGAGAATAGGTTTTAGGAGGGTGCTAAGCGTTCTTGCAAGTATTGAATACGATGTGTCTCAACTAGGAGATGAGGAGCGTAGTGATATGCTTAGGGACGCACTTAGAAAAGCTGTTGAGTTACTACCTAGAGAGCGAAACCTCGTATTCCTCTTCACCACAGCTGGCGATCTCATCTACCTAGAGACCGTTGCTCACGTTATCTCAAGGCTGAGAGCTCTTGGAAACGAGGTGTATGCCGTCATACCCATTTCGGTAGTGTACGAGTTGAGGGGTATGAGTAGCTGGGCTCAGGCTATATACCGTGTAAAAACCTTTGAGATGCTGAAGAAGGAGCTCGAGTTTGCTAGAGAGCTGAAGAGACGTGGGGTAAAGGTTGTTGCTCTAGGACCTCAGTACCTGCCACAGACCGTGATAAGGATTATCGAGAGTCTAAGAGCTTAGCATAGCTCTAGAGGGGCAAGTACTTAACTCCGTGTAGCAGAATCCTCTCAACAAGTCTCTTGGTACTTCCAGTAACATCGTCTCTCCGAAGCACTTCACCGAGCTCAAACCATGCGATATCCACAGCATCTCCACCTGGTCTAGCTGTACCTCGAATACTCTCTGAATCGAATAGTATGTCTATGATTACGAAGTGGTACTGTACCCTACCAACACTATCTCTTACAACGGCATTGTATACCCATAGAATACCCAGGGGATTCGCCTCAAACCCTGTCTCCTCTCTAAGCTCTCTACGCGCTGCTTCAACTATATCCTCACCAGCCTCTAT
>DQTV01000017.1 GCA_015662595.1 Ignisphaera aggregans | reverse complement strand
CCTCATAATCAAGAAGATGAGGATGACAAACCACGCCAGGAAAGCGTTCAGGGTGGAGATCGAGCCCGGAAAAGGCTTTACACTATACGAGCTCTGAGCTCTTTAGCGTAGTCAATAGCTTTTCTAACTCTATCCATGTACTCCCTCGAGAAGGCTGCATAGAGCATTATACCGCTAACCAGCTTATCAAGGCGTATACTGCTAGCATCGGGACTCATCTCTACAGCGCACCCCGTAGATATCAACATCGGATACACAGCAGCGATGTCCGTATTCCTAAGCTTACCCCGCACATCTATCACAGCTTCAATAGAGCCACGAACTAGAAGCGCTAGGTCTAGGCATACACTACCCAGGATCCTTACCCTCGTTGCTGGGTACAGCAAGGTGTATGCATAGGCTATGGAGTAGTCCTCAAGTTTGTCAGCATACATAACCATTATGTTGCTCGGCTTTTCACGTCGTTTAAGGGGCTCACCATTGTATAATACACCCTCCGACACTGAGTATGACAATACAAATTCACCGAATACTGAAGCGACCGCACTCGCCACCACATCGCCAAGTCCGTGAGCAGACGCCGGAGCTATGGCCACAGAAGTGCTACACCAAGGTATATTCGCAGCCAGATTGTTACTACCATCAACAGGGTCTATCAACACAACGTATTCAGGATCTTTAGAGAGCTCGACATAGCCTTGCTCTTCAGTAATCACTATAGATTTGGGCAGAAGCTCGCTCACTAACTTTATGGCTCTTCTCTCAGCCTCAACATCAAATACGCGAATATAATCACCTCCATGTTCTCCAACTACAGTTGCCGGTGGGGTGTATAAGCGTAGAAATCTGGCTACGCTTATAGCTATATGCTCAGCTATGAGCCTAAGCATCTTGGGATTCTTCAAACTTCTATGCCCCTAACCTCAGCTTTTACAACACGATCCATTTTATGCTTTAGCTTATCGACAAGCTCATTAAGATCCTTAGCAAATGCATAAAGCCCTGTAGGTGTATACTCGATGTACCCACATTTCCAGTACTGTAGAGGCATGCTCTCTGCAGGCACTATCTTTGCGTATACCGCGTGCTCACCCTGCATTACGGCCACCAACATCTCTCTCCCTTTATAGAGTGCCAACGCTAGAACACAGTCATAGCTACTCTCTTCTATAAGCACCTTCTCTACGCCAATCCGAAACAAGATCTCCTTAACCTTATCGCTGCTCAGCATCGAGGTACTCCAACAAATTTTTGAAGTGTCTACAATATAGCCTCTAGACTCGCTATGCTAGACAAGCAAGTGCTACGGTATTACACAAGCTTGTCGATGATGCCCTCAACTACACAAGGTGCGGTAATACTGTATCTAGGCATAGCATTAGCGATAGTTGGGCTAAATGTAGTGTTCAACCCCTCGGTATACGTTTTCGTACTTCACACACTGCTATTATCGTTCTTCCCACTATTCTTGGTAACCATAGTCCCCTTCTTTAATATTAAGCGTGCATGTACACTAGGTGCACTCTCATTAGCTCCTACATTACCGCTCGAAGTACTAGGAGCGATTACGAATGTCTACGGGCTATGCTATGCCGCACTCCCACTCATTCCATCACTCGTTGTAAGGGGTGTATCTGGTAAGAATCGTAGGTCTGTAACCATAGCTCTCTACGCAGCTATAGCAGAAGCGTTGTTCGTTTTCACTGAGCGTGTAGATATACCGGACGTACTCATCAGAGCAGCTATACTCGGTACCGCTCTTGGAATAACGTATAGCATAGCTCGACAGATTAGGATTGTCGGTGAACGTCGTGGTCGAGACCTATTTCGATTAGCTTACGCTTGGTCTCGGCTTATACTAGCTCAGGATGGCTCCGAGCTAGAGAAGTTCTTTAATGCCATAGCGCGCGAAGAGAGTGTTAGAGTAAGAGCACTAGTTTTCAAGAGAGATGACGGCTCCAATATCGCGTTGATAGTGCCGGAGGTGCATTTCGGTCCCTTTAGGTATTTGGGTAGCTCAGCTCTTCCCTACCAAATTGAGCAAAGGTTACCACCACAATTCAGAGCGTTTGTACTTCATGGTGCGGGTTCGCATGAGAGAAACGCTTCTCATAGTTTAGAGTCGGAGAGGCTCGCAGCTATCATTGCCGATGCTTTACAGCACCACACTACGTGTAGAGGCGATGTGTATAGCCCAATGAGGGTCTCTGACGGTGTTCGAGAAGCATTGGTTATACCCACAGCCCAACTGATACTCATAGCCATCTCCAACCCCACTACAGGTGGAGATGACTTACCATACGAAGTTCAGCGAGAAGCAGATGCTATAGCCAACGCATACGGGTATGCGGGAGCCGTAATTGTTGATTGTCATAATCTCGAGGGCAAGCTCGAAACCGATTACAGAAAGTTCATACCCTTGCTAAGATCAGCACTATCGCGTACCCCTAGGCCATGTCACCACCTAGCCGTAGGCTACGGTGAGGGGCACGCACCTCTAGTCCGTGGTCTCTGCAATTCAAAGGTTAAGGCTCTAGTTATTGAATGTGATTCCAAACGATACGCTCTCATCTACCTCTACGGAAACAATGCCAAGCTAGGCGTTCGCACAACGATACGACGCCTATTGATAGATAGGGGCTTCTCAGACGTGGAGGTAGTCACCGCCGATGATCACACGTGCTCAGGAACCACATTTGACGCTCCGTACTACGCTGTTGAACCCAGTCCACTGCTTTTTAAAGCCTGTATACAGGCCGTTGAGCACGCAATGACTGATCTAAGAAAGTCTGTATGTTGTCACCTAGACATCTCCATACGTACTAAACTCGTTGGCAATGCAATATTTGAGCTTTTGGAGTTGGTGAAGGAGGTTGGAGAGACCGTAATACGCAGACTTAAGATGGGTATGGGAGCGGTTTACGCAATAGCTTTGACCTCGGCGCTTCTGCGGGGGTTACACCTTTTATAGTTCAACAGGGTGTTAGCTATCATAATCGAGGGTTCGGCTATGACCTTGACTATCGAAAATGTTGCTAGCTACCTCGGTCAACCCATATACGATATCTACGGTAGGAAGGTCGGTATTCTCGTTAGTGTCTACAGCGATGTCGATGGGACTGTAACGGCGCTTGAAATAATGACCAACGACGCCATATACGAGACGATACCGGCTGAAAGATTTGAATATGATTCGGAAGGCCTTAAGCTACTCCCCGAATGGCTAGTGAATGCGAGGAAGATTGAGAAGAAGCTAGATGTTGTGAGGAAGAGAGTACGCGCACTTGAAGAACTATACAAGAGAGGTGAAGTACCTGAGCACGCTTACAAGGAGCTGAAGGAGAAGCTGTGGAGAGAGTTTGAGAAGGTGAAGGCTGATGCCAAAACACTTAAAGACATTCTTAGAAAGAGGAGCTATGAGCTTGAGAACTTTGTACTGCATATAGAGAAGGCTATGACCCATCTAATGGTCAGCTACACAGCCGGTGAAATACCGGAGCAAGGCTTCAAGAACTCTATGGATATGCTACGCTATGCAAAGCAGGCAGCTCAGGCTGAGAAGAAGGCAGTTGAGGAGCATATCTCACTGATATCAAAGCTTGAGCGTGAGGCTCTAGCAGCTGTTAGTACAGGTGAAGAGGAGGTTAAGGCGCCAACAAGCAGCACTAGCCCCATAACCGTGAAGGTCGTGAACAGCGGTTAGAGAACTAGGGTAGAACTCTATGGCTGCAACAGCAGGCGTTTTTGATTCCCTTGCTCGAGTACTGGGAATCGTTGCGAGAAAGGATAAGGGAAGCGCACTTGTATACATAATATCATCGTTACAGGAGCTACGGCTAAAGCTTGAAGAGATTAAGCGAAGGCTTAAGGAGCGCGATGAGGAGTTGTTGACAAACGCTGTAAAGGCCTATAGCTCTGGTGATCACGAAAAGGTCATGATATACGCTAGCGAGATAAACGAAGTTAGAAAGCTTATGAAGCTTGTTCACGTAGCTTCGCTCGCCATAGAGAGAGTTCATGAGAGACTTAGAACCATAGACATAATCAACGACGTTAGAGCACTATCAACGGTACTAGGGCTGCTTAACGAGCTTAAACTAAGGTTATCTGATCTAATGCCAGAACTCGCTTCAACACTCGATCAAGTAGTTCAAAACGTGAATGCACTGGTCGCTACAACCCAAGCTCCTCAGGTAACTCAGAACATAGTGGCTAAGACTAAGGAGATAGACGATATATTTAAAGAGATAGAGAAACAGGCCGAGGAGAGAATGAAGACATCGCTACCTCCAATACCTTCACAGCTCGAGAATCTCATGAATCAAGCCCAGAACTCGATAGCAGCTCTATCATCATTAATCAATAGAGGCGTAGCTGAAGCACAGGCAACAAGCTACTCACCTCACAGTTCCGCAATTACTACATCGCCAATAAGTGTCAGCATAGTTAATCGTGAACAAGAGCTTGAGAGACGTGTATACGAATACATAGTGATGCATGGAGGGTTCATAGATCTTAGCGATTGTGCTAAACGCTTTGGAGTATCGAAAGACGAAGTGCTTAAGGTTCTTAAGAGACTCGAAGAGAAGGGATTGATAAAGATAAGCACATAGATTAGCGTATCCCAAGCTAATTTTCCTACCCTACACATCACCATTTAAATACAACACCTATACGAGGTGTTATCTCTGAGCCGCGCTTACTTGGAAGCTCTAGCCCGTAGATACCTTAACGATGCTCTTACAAACGAGAAGGTGGGGAACATCCACGAAGCTGCGAAGTACTATAGAAAGGCTGCTGAGATCCTCATGTTGATAGCTAACAACTATCCAAGCGATCCACTAGCGAAAATGTATAGAGAGCTAGCTGATAGCTATATGAGGAAAGCTAAGGAGTTGGAGAGAAGTGAAATCATTCCAGTTTCTAGCGGTCCTACAAAGGATATGAGTGAAAGCGATATTGTTGAGGAGTTCATAGTTAAGGAGAAACCGCGAGTTAGATTTGAGGACATAATCGGTCTTGATGAAGCGAAACAGGCAATTATCGACTCTATAGTGTATCCCTCAAAGAGACCTGATCTCTTTCCGCTGGGCTGGCCTAGGGGAATACTTCTCTATGGACCTCCAGGATGCGGTAAGACTATGCTCGCCGCAGCAGTGGCAAACGAAGTTGATGGCGTGTTCATGCATATCGACGCTGCTAACATAATGTCTAAATGGCTTGGCGAAGCTGAAAAGAGAGTCGCTATGATATTTAGGTATGCCTACAGGGTTAGCGAGGAGCAAGGTAAACCCGTCATAATATTCATAGATGAAGCTGACGCGCTGCTTGGAGTGTATGAACATGAGATTGGTGGTGAAGCTCGCGTACGTAACCAGTTCCTCAAGGAGATGGACGGTCTTAATAGCAAGTCTGCTAAGCACCTTGTGTACGTGATAGCTGCTACAAACAAACCGTGGAAGCTGGATATAGGTTTCCTAAGAAGGTTTCAGAGAAGAATCTACGTTCCACCACCAAATAGAGATGCTAGGAGGGCTCTATTTGAGTACTACACCAGGTATATACGAGTAGCACCAGATGTAGACTTCGATCTTCTTGCTGATCGAACTGAAGGTTACTCAGCGAGTGACATAAGGGATGTTGTTATGGAGGCTCACCTGATAACGATAAGGGAGCTGTTTAAGAGCGGCAATATCTATGGCGAGCCTAGACCTGTGACCATGAATGACTTTCTGTACGTGATATCGAGGAGAAGGCCTAGCATATCTAGAGAATTGCTGAAGCTATACGAGGAGTGGAGTCAGCGCTTTGGTGGAACTCTCTAACGCATTAAGTCTCTCAACTCGAGAAGCTCTGGCACAATCCTAAGAACGTCATCTACGGTAACTATACCTATAGCTCTACCACCCGAGTCAACCACAGGTATATGGCCATGGCCAGTGCCTATCATCATATTCACGACCGTCTTTAACGGAGCTTCAGGTTCTACCACCGTGACAGGAGAGGATACTATGTCAGCTATTCTTACATTTCTTGGGTCTAGACCCTTCGCAATAACTCGTATTACGATATCTTTAGCTGTTACTATGCCTAGAACACGACCCTCCTCGTCTACCACAATCAGCGAAGCAATGTTCTTGCTCTCCATAAGCTTTGCAGCTTCATACACTGTAGCGTTGTATCTTATCTGAACTGGGTTGACGACCATTAGGTCCCTAGCCGTTAGCATCCTCCTTCCCGGCTAAGCCTTCCTTTGCTAGATACTTAACTATTTTGCTCCGCCCCGGAATCCTTACCGAAACCTCGTTTACGTCTATCAATTCCGCTACTTCACGAAGTCCTGACTCCCTGAGCTTCTCTATAAAGCTCTTGGCTATCGATGATGGATCGATATCGCCTGGTATGAGTACCATGTATGCGAGAGCTTTTCTCGCAACTGTGGTTTCAGGACCCACAATCACTCTGTACCTATCACCGTACTTCTCCACACCTATAGCGAGTTCAAGTCTTACCCCACGTATGTAGTTCTTCTTGCCATAGACCATGAAAGAGCCCTTTGGCAGATACTCACCCGATGGAGCTGAAAACGATACTTGCTCTCTCTTAACCCAGAACACGTCTATAGCTCCATATCCAGCCTTCCAAGCCTTGCTATAGCATGCTGCTAAAACTGCTGCTTCGCGAAGCGTTTCCTCATCAACCTCCCGACCCCCGGTCTTGATTATAACTGTTGAAGCGCCCTGAATATCTGCATGCATCACTATGTCGCTCGGCTCAGCATAGCGTTTCAACAAGGATATGTTTTGACTAGCATCCCTACCAGCTATGACTAAGAAACCTGTAGTTGTGTATGTCCAGTGAAACCTCTCGTACCATTCCGGTTTTGATTGAAGAGTGTACCTAATCCTCTTTCTCGTAACTTCGGATCTAAGACGCAACTCATTAATCTTATTCACAAGCCTCTCCTTCTCTTCTAAAGCACGCTTAACTGTGCTCTCTAGCTCTGAAACTCTTTTACGTAGATCGTTGTATACCTCAACGAGATCTCTACGCACATCCAAAACCAATTCCACTCCATCTATGAGCACCACGTACTGTCCCTTGCTAGGCTCTACCCCAGAGACCTTGATATCAACTTCAACGCTGTTAATACATGATGTCACACTGTCCCAGCCACGTCCTCTAACCGTATAAACAACGCATCTATGAAGTTCATCGAGTAAGGCATACCTAGTCTCTAACACTTCAAGCCTCCGCCTCACCTCCTCTAATTCTCGCTGAGCTAGAGATACTCTACGCTCAATATCTTCAACACTCTTCTGCAGCTTACTTATCTCAGCTTCAACCTCACGTAGAGCTTGCTGTACAAGCTCATGCTCTAACAAGGCTCTAAAGTACTCGTCAACAGCATCATTGAATTTCTCAAATTTCCGAATTTCAGCGCCGCTATGGGTTAGCGGTGTAAATGGGTAGAATCCCTGAGGAGATCCTTCAACATATACAATACAGGGATCAGGCTTCTTAACGACATTCTCTACGAGCTCTAAAGCTTTACTCTTCAGACATTCAACGACATTGCTATCCACATTCATCGGGCTTACCGATTTCTCCACATTACACATCCGAACAACAGCTTCAGCAACCTCTGGAGGTAAGCCCCACCCCTTTATCAAGCCCCTGATAAGATCCTTTCCGGTGCTTAACATCTGCACAAGTTCGTTCACACTCATCTCGATAAATGGCTTTCTTGTCGGCGGAGGACTATACATTACCCCTGGCTTTAGGACCCTATCCTTCATACTCCTAGACTCGGTGATCAACACAATCTTACCCTCTTCATTAAGAACACATGCAATACCGCGCGGTAGGAGTTCAGCTACAAGTCTTCGAATCTCGTTTCCACACTTTAAGTTGAAGAACACTACACGTTCTAGATCAAGCTGCTCAACGCTTTGTATAACGCAGTCTCTCACCATCCTACGCCACATCTGCTGCTTTCCGCTAGAATGCGAATCTGGAGGCTTGATCTGAGCGTAGGTTATGCTGATTCTACGTCCAGGCTCTATGATTAGCCATAGATGGCCGTGTAGATCGCGACGGCGAAGCCTTAACACGATGGAGTTGTTTAGAACGAAGACATTATCTATGAATGCTCCCTCCAACAGATGTCTCTGCTCTTCAAGCCAGACCTTTATATCGAGCCAGCTCATAGAGTTCTTCAAGGGCTACACCCAGATGTCGCGACTACTAAGCGAGTTGAGTAAGTACCCTATAGAGATTAGGCTCATAATTGTACGGGGAATCTACGGTGTTCTGATAGGCCTTATCTTAACACCCCTCGCTATGACCGGTTATATCGAGGCTTTACCACGCCTATTCCTCACCGAGGAGTTGGCTAGCTACTTCACGTGGATATACCTGGTAATTTTCTACATACCATCCATATACATCGCTAAGCGACTAAGAGTTAGGAGGAAGTTCGATCTCTATTTCAGAGGCATACTCGTGTACCTTGCATCAGCTATCCTCACACACATAATCATTGCCTCGGCTTAGAACTCTCTGCTCATATGTAACCGTGTACTCAGCAACAATATCAATGTAGTTCTTAGGAAGCACGGGATCCCCATTCTCATCCACTGGAAAGGCATAGGGTAGGTATATGCTTAGGCTAACTCCTTTACCTATCTCTCGCTCTATCGTTAACCCAAAGATTATCCTTAAATCCCTTAAGCTATAACCCTCACTAACCTTCTTAACAACATAGGCTGTGCCAGCAATCGTGAACTGGTATCTACCTATATTCCTTGCTCGCGAATTCTTCATGAACCTGGTGATGTACTTCCATGTCCTGCCTTCAGGTGGATGAGACCCCATTATTCCGCCTATCACAACGTACTTAGAAGTCTCTAGATCCTGAGGCTGAAGCTCCTTCTCAGCTCTAGGATCTAGGATTAGCGTTTCAGGACCATCGATACCAAGCTCCTTAACTGATCTCCTCTCAACGCTACCCAATCGGCTCAGAACCTCTAGGTGTCTACGCTTCTTCACATTCGTAAACAGTACCCTATTCGGAAACAGGGTAGCTACATAGCTATACTCAGCCAATATCCATTTGTTTATACAAGGCTCTAGATGTTCGATAACCACGATGAAGCTCACTACCTATCCCATAGCTTCCTCGAGAGCAAAAGTTTATAATGCTGTCCATCCACAGCTCTCACGATAGGGTTTTGAGCATGACACAGAGCCTTAAGCCAAGTATAACGCCTATGAAGTTACTTCGTGGAGCTGTAAATAAGGTAGTACTAGTTAAGGTCAAGGAAGGCTCCGAGTTTGTAGGCAAGCTGGTGATGACGGACCAGACAATGAATGTAGTGCTGGAGAACGCTGTTGAGTATGCTGATGGAGGCAAACATGTCATAGCAAAGTATGGCAGGATATTCATACGAGGTAGCCAAGTCTTATACATATGTACTGACTACACCGAGGCTCAGCTTAGACAAAGCGCTGCTTTACGATGAGAGTATGTCAGCTAGTAGAAGTAGAAGGCAGAGAAGTGTTCTCCCATCTAGCTGTCCAGTAAACTTCGACTTCTCACCAGATAGAATAGAGTGTAAAACCTGTAGGTATTTCGATAAGTGTCTAAGGCTATTTGTAAAAGCTCGAAGATTGGCGCAGAAGGTTAAGTAGCTCGCTACAGGAGCTCACAATATTCACGGTAACGTTGTGCAATGGGTATAGCGATTAGGCAGCGAGCTAAAAGTAAAGTGAGGTCTGCATAAAGCCGTATAAACGATAAGTATACCAAACCCCTAGAGACAGGCGAGAGACAATGAGACAGATAACCGTGAGTGAATATCGCTGGCCAGGAATTGAGAACCTAGCTATAGAGATGGTTGAACGAAAAGGACTCGGACACCCAGACTACATAGCTGACGGCATAGCTGAAGCTGTGAGCAGGGAGCTATGTCGTTATTATATGGAGCATTACGGAGCAATACTGCATCACAACGTTGATAAGGTTCTAGTGGTGGGTGGTCAAGCTCGCCCGGTATTCGGGGGAGGCGAAGTTCTGCACCCGATATACATAATAGTTTCAGGCCGTGCAACCTCCTATGTAAAGACTCATGAAGGGCTAGACTTCGTTCCTATAGGCAGCTTGGTTCTAAAGGCGTCTAAGGAGTGGATAAGGAGGAACTTCAGGTATCTCGATCCGGAACACCACGTTGTGATAGACTATAAGATTGGTCAGGGGAGTGTGGATCTCGTTAGCCTCTTTGAGCTAGGAAAGTCTAGAGTTCCATTGGCAAACGATACAAGCTTCGGTATAGGCTTCGCTCCGCTTAGTACTTTAGAAAAGCTTGTGCTAGGCATTGAAAGACTTCTAAACTCTAAGGAGATGAAGAGCTCTATCCCAGCTATTGGCGAGGATGTTAAGGTGATGGGCCTTAGGATCGGTAAGAAGATAACACTCACCGTAGCTGTAGCCATAGTCTCTAGGCACGTTAGGGACAAGGATGAGTACCTATCTGTAAAGGAGGAGATCAAGAACCGTATCCTAGACTACGCAGTTAAAATTGCTCCGGATTACGACATCGATGTGTATGTAAATACTGCAGACAAACCCGAAGAAGGGATATACTACATCACGGTTACCGGAACCTCAGCTGAGCATGGAGACGATGGTGCTACAGGTCGTGGTAATAGAGCTAACGGCCTCATAACCCCGATGAGGCCCATGAGCCTAGAGGCCACAGCAGGTAAGAACCCTGTTAGCCATGTTGGTAAGATATACAACGTCTTGGCATCCAAGATAGCGGAGAGGATAGTGTCTCAGGTACGAGGAGTAAAAGAGGTGTATGTCGGGCTACTAAGCCAGATCGGTAGACCCATAAATGAGCCTCTCATAGTGGATGTAAAGATAGTTCCAGAGTCGGTGCTCAGCCTAGATATGAAGAACGAGGCTGAGAGAATCGTCGAGGAAGAGCTTGATCGTGTCACAGAGATAACGAAGCTTATCTTAGAAGATCGAGTGATGCTGTTTTAACCATGGTCTTGCCCAACCAGCTGACTTTTTCTAATACTTTCTCGATACTCCTCAACTATCTTTATGAGATCCTCTAGGCTTAGCTCACGCCTATGCTCACGCTTCTTCGACTCCATAAAGTGCTGAAGCTGTTTCCGTGCTAACTCTATCGACTCCCTAAGCTTCTCTCTCGTTAGCAAAGCAACAGTGTCTAGCCTCTCCACTACCTCAACACCACAGTAGATAGGTATGCCCATACTAAGTAGCTGATTCTTGAACTCCTCTGTACAGTTAGTAAGGAGGATAACGATGTTGTGATTCTTCACAACAGGAACCGCGTTAATATCTATATACTCCCTCTCGAGAAGCACTGCTTCAGCATCAATATCTATGCGCTGAAGCTCTGAAAGCGTTAACATATTCAGCCTCGGCACCACGACAAGATCTCCACGCGCTAAGGACTTGAGAAGCTCTTCAAAGCGTGCCACAACCTTTCTCAACTCGCTACGCTCAGCATCAATACTCTCTATGTATCCCTGAAGCTGACGAACTTTCTCTCGAAGTTCAGAAACAACACGATCCCTATACACTGTTTCATCAAATGGCATTTGGGGCTTGTAACGTAGTTCAAACTCTAGCTCTTCAACACGCTTCTTAAGCTCAGCAACCTGTTCTTTAAGGTGGTCGCGTTCGCGAGTCAACTCCTCAAGTCTCTTCTCAAGAGCTTTAACACGGTCGTCTACAGCTGCACGACTTGAACACAGCTTCACAATGTGTTGCTCACTCTCTCCATAGGAGTATAGAACCTCGTTTATGTAGTTCTCCACAGCTTGCTCAAGCACTTCACCTACACTTTTACCCTTTATTAAAAGCAGCTTAAGCTCATCGAGATCTATATCCAAACCCAGCTCCTTAGCTCTCTGCTCAATCTCAACGAACTTCCTCTCATAGAGCTTGTAGGCCTTGATAGCAGCTGCGAGTGCATCACGTTCATGCGTTGTGTTGATCTTTATATCGAGCTTCGATCTCCGTCTCAACCACTCTATGAGCTGCTCCTTCTCGGCTACGCTAAGACTTTTCGGAGGTACGTAGAGAGGTACTCCAAGAGTAGACGCCAACTTCTTAACAGCGTCAGGAGGTGGATTCTTATCCGTTGCTATGAGCACCGGAATTCCAACACTGTATATCAGGTCGAGTATTGATGCCCGATCCAAATCTTTTGCAGATTTTATTAGTAGTGGTCTTAGCGATAGGTCTATAACCGCTAGACCGGTCTCAACTCCTGGGTCTATACCAACGAACACAAAGTTCTTACGTGTCTTAGGACTCTCATCTAGTAATAGAATCGATCTGTACTCCGGTCTGATAACTATCCGGACATCACTTCCGTGAAACGGTTTCACTATGCTTTGAAGAGCTGATCTCGGTGCATACACTATGAATACCGCACTGTCTAGACCTCCACGTCCCTTACGAAAAACTAGGTCGTAGTTTATAGACGCCTCATCAAGCGCTTTTTTGATTGCTCTAACAGCTCTAAGTATAGCGCTTCTCATGCCCCTTGCATAACGGTTTGCACTGCTTCCACCCGCACCAACACTCCTCGCACGAGCTACTATTATCTTCGTTCTGTGTTCTACAGCACGTACGGGGGTGCCTATTCTGTTAAGCGCCAGTAACGCACATACGTAGGCTGTCTGTAGGGGACGAGGCTTTGATGTCAGCGTAATTCCGATCTTAGATGCCTGCTCACGTATGTGTACAAAGGAACCCTCATCTAGTGTAACCTGATATATCTCGATGTCGTCGGGTAGCAGGCTAAGAAGCTTTGCTACACTTCGAGGTGAGGGAGCGAGCTCAAACACGTTATCCAATCCAATTCTCTTGACCTTGTACTCCCATACGAGCCTGACAACTCTTTTGAGTGGAGCATCGCTAGTTTCGTAAACAACCCTGCCCCGATCGTCTATGATCACTACCGCATAGTGAGGTGGGTTAGATTTCGAGAGGGGGCTACCATAGGCGATATCAAGCCCCATCACGTGAAGCTGACTCACGATTAGCAGCCCAATACGCTAGCTTTTAGGTGTATGGTTAGAGATGCTCTCTACTCCATAGGGGTGAGGACATATTTAAGTACTTCTTGCAGATCCACATCTATCCCAAAGCGCTTAGTGAAGAACCTAACTATGTACCTAACATCGCGTTCGAGAAGCTGATTAGCCATAGGTTCCACAGATGAGATGAATTGTGGCCAGTCGATTATATACGGCTCCTCGACACCGGTCCTCAAATCAATTATTATGTTGTACTCGCTCAAATCCCCATGAACTATCTTCGCTTTCCAGTAAGCAGCTCTAACGGCATCGATTATCTTCTCAAGAACTTCCTGTGGTTTTTCAAGCTCTCGAACTTCATAGAGTTCAGGACCTTCAAGATACTGAATCACAACAGCGTGAAGAGCTCCACCATATAGCTTCGGTACCTGTGGTACCTGGTACTCATTCAGGATTTTAAGTGCTTCACGCTCTCTATGACCAGCTATAACGCTTCTGGCAAGCCATGTACCACGCTCAAAGCTAGCACCATAACCTCTAACACGCGCAGCTTGTCTGAAGCTTGTGCGACCAATTCTATAGAATTTTACGACCACCATCTCATCGTTGTCTGTCAACCCCCTATAGATATCACTCTCCTTTCCAACACCAACCATATCCCCCAACGCCTTCAACAACCCTCTCTTAACCATCCTCCTCAAAGCAACGCAATCAAGACCAACCACCTTCAGCCTATAGGCATTCATTGTCGGATGCCGCTCGATGACTTTGAGCTTTGCGAGCTTTCTTAGTCGAGCATCAAGCTCTTTCGGTGTGAATCTAGTGAGCTTCTGTGCTATGTACTCAACGGGTATGTACTCAAACCTACGAAGATTACGCACAAAGAACTCTAGTATTACGAAATCCTCATCTACAAGCTTTCTATAGAGCTCCCCTAACTTCACCAACTCTTAACTACCCAGTGATATGCGTAGAGAAGCGTGTTATAAGCTCATAAGCATGAGTATGTCAAGAAGAGCAGGTTTAGGTCAGAGTCGAAATCCTAGCTAAGTCTCCATACCCATCCCTATCCTTGAGTTGAATAGCGTTATAGACCCCGAGGCATTGATGTCCTTTGAATCGTTTTAGGGTGGTAAGCCCCAAAATCTTCCAGACGCTCGAGTACCTAGCTGAGTGGGTTCTGTCACACACTACATGATGATGTGTGCCCTGGCTGAACCGTGATGATTTTCCCGCATTTCTGATATCAACGCTGTTACTAGGTCAGCGGCGGCCGCGAATATCGTCATCCTTAACGTCAGGAGCGCGGGAATCTTCATCCCACATTACAGAGTTTGGATACGCGCCAATATATGGCTAAGCTTCACCACGGCTAGAGTAACTCAACACAATGAATTTGTAGTCGCATTTTGTTTCCCGTAGCGTGGCTGAGATCTACTGTTCAATGCGACGTATTTAAACTATGGTGTGTCTATGTACTTAAAATGATAGCTATAGACCTCAGAAGTAGTGCAATAATAAATATGCATCACTAAAACAATTCGCATTTATACTACGACGGCAATAACGCTTTATATGATACAAAGGGTGATAACACAGGAGAGCACTCAGTACGATGGTATATCACCTCAATAGGTAATGTTCGATAGTATATTTTAAGGTCTCTATGCTTGATGAGGATGGGCACATCCATGTTCAAGAACTTTTAGTACCAAGCACTAAGTGGTATTGGTTAGCCTATGCACTATTGTCACGAGACTCAAAGTGCTTAGCCTTAAACAATACTTCCTCAAGCATATAGATGTTGAGTTTGAAGGTCACTAAGATTTCTTAGAGATCGCATGCTGGGCATCCACCTGCATACTCTTCAACAGCTGCAGCAAGTTCATCTCGACCTATTCTAAGCCATCTATGGGTATACCTATCTCGATGCCTATACCTTTCAGGAACGCCCTTAAGCACTTCCTCAAGCTCTTTCCCTATACTCAATACCTGCTCTGGACGTGAGCGATCTCTAAACACCGTAATGCCCTTACACCCAAGCCCCCATGCAAGTACAAAGACTCTATACACATCCTCTACCGTGGCATCTGCTCTCATATTAACGGTCTTACTAACTGCATTATCTACCCAGCGCTGAAACACTGCCTGCATACGTACATGCCACTCAGGATCGATTTCGTGAGCCGTTCTAAGTATGCGCCTAGCGTTGTCATCGAGCACACTCTTATCACCACGAGCAATTCTGAGAAGCGTTTCTCTGTTCAGAGCATTCCTCTCAGCTAAGTATCTTCGTAGAAATCTGTTCACCTCTATAAACCTACCAATACTGGTCTCGCGCACGTATACCAGGGCAAAGAACGGTTCGATACTAGATGTAACTCCAGCTAGAATACTTATACTTCCAGTGGGGGCTATGGTTGTTACTGTTGCGTTGCGCGTACCCCGCTTGGTCTCCTCCCTAAGCTTCTCCCAGTCGAGAGGTGGCCTATCCTCTACAAGCTTACGAACATCGTCACTAACCTTAGACTCGTCGTAGATCATGTGAGCTGGTATCTGAGGCTCCCAGTTGAATCTACCTTTAGCATGTATACTGCGTGGAAACTCTGGGTAGGGTCCGCGCTCCATAGCGAGCTCGTTACTAGCCTTCCTAGCGTGGTATGCTATGAACTCAGCTACCTTATCCGCTAAGAATAGAGCATCGTGACTATCGTAGGGTATACCAAGCTCAGCAAGCATGTCAGCCAACCCCATAACCCCAAGACCGATCTTACGTGTTCTACGAACAGCCTCCTCTATACGTGGATCTGGATACCACGACATATCAATGACATTGTCTAGGAATCTCACAGCTATCTCGATATCTCTAGCCATCTCGTCCCAGAGTATCTTACCGTTTGAAACGTATGCATACAGGTTTATGCTTCCTAAATTACATGCCTCCCAATCTAGGAGCGGTGTTTCACCACATGGATTTGTAGCGTGTATCCTACCAAGGTGTGGTGTTGGGTTGTGAGCGTTTATCGTGTCTATAAAGACCAATCCAGGATCTCCACATCTCCATGCACACATAGCTATCCGTCTAAGTATCTCCGAAGCGTCTAGACATACCACAGGTTCACACTCCTTCTCAGCTATCTCGATATCGCTAGAGAGGGGGTCTCGAAGTACTCTACATGTTCGTGGATTGTATAGACACCACTGCTTACCGCTAAGCGCTCTCTCCATAAACACGTCATGCACTCCAACACTAAGGTTAAAGTTCTCGAACACCCCTACCTTACCACACTTAGACTCTATGAACTCGATCACGTCTTGATGCCAACAGTGTAGAATTGCCATCATCGCCCCTCTACGCTTACCACCCTCCTTAATGACGTCTGCTAGGGTGTCGAAGAGCTTCATAAAGCT
>DQTV01000128.1 GCA_015662595.1 Ignisphaera aggregans | reverse complement strand
CAATACGGTATATACGTCCAATGCGTGTCATTAAGGTCCCCACTACTCACCCAAAACAACTTCAAAACCTACATACTTACGTATAATGGACCTCGTAGAATCCATACGAACATTGTACCCCATATTCATACCGCTTCCAGAACCAGAGGAGGTGAAGAGATTTGATGTGCACGGATTTTACAGGTCCATTATACGTAAATATGTAGGTTTTGAAGTTGTTTTGGGTGAGTAGTGGGGACCTTAATGACACGCATTGGACGTATATACCGTATTGCAGGACCTCTGGTAGTAGCTGAGGGTCTTACAGGATCCATGATTTACGAGGTTGTTGAAGTTGGAGAGGAGGGGCTTATAGGCGAGATCATAGGTTTACAAGGTGATAAAGCGTTTATACAGGTTTACGAAGATACCTCAGGACTTACCGTAGGAGAGAAGGTAGTTGCTACTGGACGATTGCTATCGGCTGAGCTTGGGCCTGGCCTCATTGGGTCTATCTACGACGGTCTTCAAAGACCTGAAAAGGCTATTGCTGAAGTTACGAGGGACATATTCATAAGGCGTGGTATGAAGCTTGCAGCACTGCCACGCGATAAGAAATGGCATTTCGTACCGGAGAAGAGCATTAAGGTGGGAGATAGAGTTGAGCCTAATGACACTCTAGGCTTTGTACAAGAGACTCCGATAGTCATCCACAAGATAATGGTACCCCCCGATATCAGCGGAGTAGTAAAGTGGATAGCACCTGAAGGCGACTACACAGTTGATGATGTAATAGCTGTGGTTGAGAAGGGGGGCGAAAGGTATGAGATAAAGATGTACCAGCTATGGCCTATTAGAAGGCCAAGACCTTACAAGAAGAAGCTTGAGCCTCACGAACCTCTAATCACAGGCATAAGGATCATTGATTACATGTTCCCACTAGCTAAAGGAGGTAAGGGTGCTATACCAGGAGGGTTTGGTACTGGTAAGACAGTGACGCTTCAACAGGTCACTAAGTGGAGCCATGCTGATATTGCGATATATGTTGGTTGTGGTGAACGAGGAAACGAAATGGCCGATGCGCTATACAGCTTTAGGAGACTATACGATCCACGGAGAAAGAGGCCAATGATGGAGCGCTCAGTCTTTATCGCCAACACCAGCAACATGCCTGTAGCAGCACGAGAAACAAGTATATTCCTTGGCGTGACGATAGGTGAGTACTTCCGCGATATGGGCTACGACGTAATTCTTGTAGCGGATTCAACCAGTAGATGGGCTGAGGCTATGAGGGAGATCAGTGGACGTCTAGAGGAGATGCCAGGTGAGGAAGGCTTTCCGGCTTACCTGGCCTCAAGAATCGCTGAGTTTTATGAGCGTGCGGGCCACGTGGTAACGTTGGGAAGGCCTGAGCGCGTAGGTAGCTTAACGATAATCGGTGCAGTATCTCCTCCTGGAGGCGACTTTAGCGAGCCGGTAACGCAAGCCACACTCCGGTACGTACAATGCCTCTTCGCACTCGACTACACCTTAGCTACACGTAGGCACTTCCCAGCTATCAACTGGCTGATAAGCTATAGTCAGTACGTTATGTTCGTACGCAAGTGGTGGGATGAGAAAACTGGCGGCGAGTGGAGTAAGTTCCGCGCAATAGCTATGAACATACTTCAAAGAGAAGCCGAGCTCGCTGACATAGTTAGGCTCGTTGGCCCCGAAGCCCTACCTGAAGAGGATAAGCTAATACTTGAGATAGCAAGGCTCATTAGAGAGGGTTTCTTACAACAGGATGCGTTCGATCCTAACGATAGCTACTCTCCACCGGAGAGAGATCACGTAATAATGAAGGCCATAATGAAGTTCTATGAAAAAGCTAGAGAGGCTGTATCTAAGGGAGTTCCAGTAGCAAAGATACGTGAACTTCCGGTAAGACTCAAGATCGTTAAGATGAAGACGTATCCAACAGATGAGCTAATCGAGAAGGTGGCCCCCGAGATAATGAAGGCTATCGATACTGAGTTTGAGGAGCTAGTAAAGAAGTACGTCATTGAAGCTGAAGCGATGAGGTGAAAATGCCTTGGTGAACACGGCAGCTATGTATGTTAAGGAAACTACATCAACCTATGGTGCTAGGGGAGCTCTACTCTTTGTAAAGTCTCTTCCTGGCGTTAGATACAACGAGATTGTTGAAATAGATCTCGGCACAGAGACTCGAGTTGGTCAAGTAATTGACGTGAGCAAGGATGTTACTGTGATCCAGGTATTTGGTGGAACCTCAGCGATTGCGCAAGGAAAGACCGTTGTTAGATTCCGTGGCGAGACACTGAAGTTGCCAGTGTCTATAGATATGCTTGGAAGGATATTTGATGGTCTTGGCAGACCAATAGACGGGGGCCCGCCGATAACTCCTGAGGACTACCTCGATATTCATGGCAATCCTCTGAACCCTGCAGTGAGGATCCCGCCCTCAGAGCCCATAGAGACCGGTATCTCCGTCATAGATGCACTCCTAACTCTTGTTAGAGGCCAGAAATTGCCAATATTCAGCGGCTCTGGTCTTCCTCACAACAGAGTAGCGATGCAGATAGTTAGACAAGCAGCAGTACGTGGAACGGAGGAGAAGTTTGCTGTTGTGTTTGGAGCCATAGGCGTTACTCACGAGGAGGCAATGTACTTTCTAAACGAGCTACGTCGTATGGGAGCACTAGATAGAACAATAGCATTCATAACAACGGCTTCAGCACCAACAGTAGAGAAGTTAGCATTACCACGTGTTGCTCTAACAGCAGCTGAATTCCTAGCTTGGAAATACGATATGCATGTACTAACGATACTGACCGACATGACTAACTACTGCGAAGCGCTAAGAGAGCTATCAGCAGCTCGAGAAGAGGTCCCCGGAAGGAGGGGATACCCAGGGTATATGTATACTGATCTCGCTACAATCTATGAGAGAGCTGGGCGTGTGGAGGGGAAGAAGGGGAGCATGACGATAATGCCCATCCTGACAATGCCTGATGACGATATCACACACCCAATACCGGACCTAACAGGCTACATAACTGAGGGTCAGATAGTTCTATCGAGAGAGCTATGGCGTAAGGGGATATATCCTCCGGTGGACGTCTTCCTCTCACTATCGAGACTTATGAAGGAGGGTATAGGTCCGGGAAAGACAAGAGAAGATCATAGAGAGGTGTTTAGTCAGTTAATCGCAGCTTATGCTGAAGGTCAGCATATTAGGGAGCTAACCATGATTGTTGGTACAGAGTCGCTAAGTGAAAGAGATAGAAAGTATCTGGAGTTTGCGGACGTATTTGAGCGTAGGTTCATAAACCAAGGAGAATATGAGAGGCGAACATTTGAGGAGACGCTTGACCTAGCATGGGAAATACTTTCAATATTACCTGAGGAAGAGCTTAGACAGATAAGGGACGAAACCATCAAGAAATACCATCCTAAGTACCGTAAACGTACATAGAGTCAGAGCACGGCTATTTTAAGGGACTACAGCTTATAACTCGAATTACAAAGCATTAGGCTTTTCCAGTCGTAGAATTCTGCTGACCACAGATAGTGTAGATTATGGATTTGAGAAGCTTCTCTCAGCGCTTTGGCCCTTCATCACATCTTCAGCGTTTAGCGTGATCAGCATCCATGAGTAATTTCCAAGCACAGTTTTTAAGTATGGCTCCGCTTCGGCTTTAGGGGGCCTTACATGACCAACATCATAGGCGCAGCTGTTGTTCAGGGAATTGGCAGAGCTAGTATAATGATCTCTCGTGTTGTCGCATTCCAAATCATTAAGAAGTCAAAGTATCAAGAGATCGTAGTAGCCGATCTAGAAGACTTTGGGAGAAGCCTAATTCTCGATGGGTATATTCAAAGCGCTGAGCTTGACGAGTATATATACCATGAGAGCCTTGTTCACCCAGCCATGGTCCTTCATCCAAATCCACGAAGAGTTCTGATAATAGGTGGTGGGGAAGGGGCAACGCTTCGTGAGGTACTCAAGCATCGTACTGTTGAGCGTGTGGTTATGGTAGATATTGACGAGGATGTTGTGAACATTGCTAAGCAGTACCTAAAGCAGATGCATAGAAATTCCTTCGACGATCCTAGAGCTCAGATAGTTATAGCTGATGGAAAAGAATATATAGAGAGGTGCGCTGAGCAATACGATGTCATAATACTTGACTTAACGGATCCCTATAGTGCAGAGATCTCGAAAGAGCTATATACTGAGGAATTCTATAGGAAGGTTTACGAGAGATTGACAGACGATGGAATCGCCGTTACACAGGCCGGTAACAGCTTCTTCTTCGAGGATGTGTATGACTTCGTATTAAACAATATACGTAGGGTATTTCCACTAGTGTTTGAGTACAACGTATGGATACCATCGTTTGGATATGCATGTAACTTCATATTAGGATCGAAGAAGTATGATCCCTACGCTCTAAGCGCTAATGAGATCGATAGACGTCTTACAGAACGTGGAGTGGAAACAAAGTTCTTCTGCGGAGCTACATATCTATCAATGCGCTATACGCCCATATATCGCCGATCACAAGCTGTTAAGAGGAGTTTATAGAGGTTGATGAAGGGTCTAGGTCTGAGCCATCGGGGTAATGATGTGTGAACCCACGTCTGACTTACCTATTTTTAATCGCTCTTACAAAGACGTAAAGCACTATAGCTGCTTGGACGACTATTAGGAGTAGCGTGAGGCAAATAATGGTCTTACTCAGCATTGGGTATGCTAAGGCCGCTAAAGGAATGGAGCTTATGGTAGCGGTACTCACGTTTGCTGTATTACTACGGTACTTAACGTTAGTGAGCATAGGTAAGCAGAGATTGAGGGGGACATTTACAGATCTCAAAATAGTTGAGTTAGCTATATAGCTATGCATTGTTGTAAAGAGTCTAAGCACTTTAGCAGAGTTGTTATGGGGTGTGAAGCCGATTACCACACATTTTACTTCTAAGTACTTGTCATGAACACGTATATTGTATAGCATGGTATGGTGCATCGACAACTCATTCAAAAACCTACTCACGTTGGCTATACGCTTCAGAATATCCATCATATTATCCAACGTTACCTTGTCTATCTGAGTGTTGTTCAAAATTGAGCTGAGTAACAGTAGTGCTAAATTGTTAAGCGATTCCATGAGCGGAGTTAAGCATTCAATTGTATCACTCAGATTTATACCCCTAGCTAAAGGCCTGTACACGATGTTGCCTCGATGCATGGCAGTATAGTACGTTACAATATTTGAAGCATTGAATGTTGGTATAGCTGTGCTGTTTATGAAGCTACATGCTGTTCTTCCACTACTAGGTAGCCACCTAACGTACTTGCTAATGTCTATGTTGATACCAAATGTAGAGTACTTTACCAACACACCTTTCGTACTCATCAAAATCTTAAGCAAGCTAATTGCATTCATTACGTAGTGGTAGTTTAGTGCATGTACTAAGAACATGAACTGCGATGATACGTCGCGTTCCATGGGCGTATTGATCGGTGCGTAGATATTGGAACCCTCAATCTCGTAGCTATGTAGCTGTACTTTAACGCTTTTATTGGCTACCACTACCTTGTACATTATGGTTTCTCTTAATGGTGATTCATCCGCATTAAGCTGCGATGCCATTAGGAGACCTACTTCTACAGCCTGACCTTGTTGCTTAACGTAGTATCTGAGTTGTGCTTCTGCCTTTACGCTAGCATTAATATAACCGATGTAGCGTAGTATCACTGTACTATTGCTCGAAACCAACGTTATATTTAGTGAGAATGACCTAACGGAGTAAGGCATCCACGCTTTGCAATGCCACACAACCTTATCATCAGATACAATGATCTCATTTAATCGGGGTTCGTGCACTTCCGTCATCAGATAACCGTTTCCCGGAATGCTAAACAGGATGACTAATAAGAGCAATATACAGAAACGTCTTAAGTTCAATTAAATCACCTAAACACTCTAGATGGCCAGTATGGAGGGGTTTATCGTGTCCTTAGTCCTGAGCCTATTTATATCACCTGACCTTACACGCATAGCTCTGGTAAATAAGTGTGTTAATCAGATTAGGGGCTATGTCGATAGAGAAAGTGAAGAGTAGTGAACTGAGTACATATATACGAAATGGTCAAAGTTGATCGATAGAAATACTACACTAAGTCTCATCGATGTAATACTTTACGTTAGTATTAGCAATGGTATTGATTTAAAGCTTAGCTTACGTTTACCTACATTGAAAGAATACAAATCGATACTTTTACTCTGTTCGGGTATGTAGAGGATACCATGTTCTCTAAGCACTAGGTAGCGTCTTAGTGTGACACGTTGTAGCATTAAGTAGGCTTAGCTATACGATGGTGCAAGGCTAAAGCCTAATTTGTAAGTACATTGGGATTGAATTTAAGCATAACATTATCTGTATTTAAAGTAACATTACGCTCTACTTTGAGGAACGGCCTCCTACGATTATCACTAGGCTAAGGCATCATCACATACTTTAACCTACAATGCCTAGATGCTCATGGTGTGTAGTATGGGTCGCTGTAAGATATGCAAAGCTGAAGCAAAGACTATAAGCAATGTGATAGGAGTGTGTGCAAGATGTTTGAAGACGGTGCCCCACGCTCTCAACGTAGCAATGAACGTTCACCTCTCATATCGTACTAAGCTAGGGCTTCCTCCTAACCCACCACATAGTGTCGATGGTGTGAAATGCCCTCTATGCGTTAACGAGTGTGTAATTCCGAAGAATGGCTTAGGGTATTGCGGTATATGGATGAACGATAACGGTAGGCTACGCAAAGTTGTCGATCATAACTACGGGTTGGTGTACTACTACCTTGATCCTTTGCCAACAAATTGTGTTGCTACGCCAGTTTGTCCCGGGGCTACCGGCGTTGGCTATCCCAAATATGCAGTTAGGAAAGGTGCTGAGTACGGATATTATAACCTAGCAGTATTCTTCGCTGGATGCAACTTAGACTGCGTATTCTGTCAGAATTGGGACCACAAGAATATCGTCGTTCGCAAAGACTATCAAGCTAGGTATGTATGCTCCGTAGACGAGCTTGTACGCGTTGCACTGGATGACCGTATCACATGCATATGTTATTTTGGTGGAGATCCGGCACCCCATGCACCCTACGCAATCTCAGTGTCTAGACAAGTGCTTAGCAAGGTCTCAGAGAGGTGCTATGTAAAGATAAAGCGTATATGTTGGGAGACAAACGGCTTAGAGAATCCCAACATAATGAAGATTATGGCTGAGCTCAGTCGTGATAGTGGAGGTATAGTGAAGATCGACTGGAAGGCTTGGACTCCTGCGATATATCAAGCACTAACGGGTGTAAATGGAGAAAAAGCCCTGAAACGGATAATGGAGAACGTACGCCTTGTCGCGAAACTGGGTAAGGATCGCAGTGAAGTACCGCTACTTGTTGTAAGTACGCTTCTCGTTCCTGGCTATGTAGATGTCGATGAGGTTGAAAAGATAGCTCAGTTCCTCGCTTCGCTAGACATAGAGGTACCGTACATTCTCCTCGCATTTCACCCAGACCACCTCCTACGGGACTTACCACCAACAAGCACGAGACATGCTGAGGAAGCTGCAAGGGCAGCAAAGCAAGCGGGGCTACGCAAGGTGTTTATCGAGAATGTGTGGTTGCTTGGCGACTACTATTAAACCCTATACTCGCTGACCCAGCATACGCATAGGCCTTACGGCTAACCATCGGTGATCACCGCGAATACACTGATTGTGTCTGTGAGTACAGCGCTCAGACAGCCACCGCATCATCATTATTGCTGTTTACGCTAATCAGTGTGGTCGAAACGCATCATCGCCTCGCTATAGAGCTGTATATATCTTGCGTAAATAGTTTGTTACAGCGTTCGGGGACAGTAGTGTGGAACCATTAACGAGCTGTAACATTCATCAGTATTTGGAAAAGATACGCCAAGAGATAAGCTTTGACCATTCTAAAACACCCCGTTTAAATCAAACACTGCTTGAATACTTAGATATGCTAAAGCAATGTTTAGTGATGGAATGCGTAGGTCGGGAACTAGATACAGCAATGAAGTGGATCGAGCATGTTAAACAGATTACTGAGGTCCTCAAATCAAAGCTAGGACTAACAGGCTTTACCTACCCTCGTGAGTTCAGCTCGTTCATCTCAAACCCTCTTGAGCATTTAAAAAAGAAGCTGTTTAACTATGCTTACGATCTAATCCGTGGGAAACTGAGCCTAGAGGAGTTTCAACGGCGTGGAGCTGCTGCTGTGAGAACTTCTCTGCGTACTAACCTTCGAACGGCCTATCAGATATGGGGACTAGCAGCAATAATGCTGTTACTCGCTAACAGAGGATACGAGGTAGTGTATCCCGAACACCGTTATCTTAGTTTTGATCGTAGCGGTAAACAGAAACTCGGTATAATCCCTCCAAACGTCGTTCTATTCAACATAAGGCGGGGATTCATAAGCATATTCCACGAAGCTCCGCGACCCTTGTGCTGGGAGGACACTTCCGATCTACAAAGAATTTGGGGGTTGTACACCGCTCTAAGACCGGATTCCATGGTGTATGGAGGCAAGGTGATGAACATTGTAGACCTTAACAGTGTACCGCCCATAAAGCGTCCGGATATCATCTTGGAGTTCAAGGAGTTAGAGGAGTGGTACACAAGGACACGAGACCTTAAAGGCTACTTCAAAAAACCGCTTACTGCAGAGGAATGGCGTTCCAAATGGATTGAGGGACTATATACCGGTTTAGCTGAGGTTCTCGGAATTCAGCGTACAGAGGTTAAACAACGAGTATCGGAGGGAACCTCACTTCGTATACGCGAGTACCAGCTTGTAAAGCTCTATTACAGTACCTACAAACCACAGAAAATGATTTTAGTAAGCCGTACAAAGATGCCGAAAGACATAGTGACGGAGCTAGAGGCTACAGGGATTGTGGTCATAGACAACGTGGGTTTTGATGTAGAGAAGCTTGAGCCTGTTGTCGATGCTCTAGATAGAGTAGCATCGTATGAAGGTGGGAATCGAATAACAATCTCGTTGCCTATTGAGACAGTTAAGCTATTGACTTCAGCTATGGAAGTACTTAATGTGGAGAACCCGGAGCTAGCCATACACAAGGCGTTGGAATACCTTCTCGACTCAGAGTCGTTGAAAAGGCATAAGCCTTCACATGCAATAGATCGCGATCTACAGCGATCATAATTTATATAGATCTGTATTTACGAGTTGAAGAAGCTAAGTATATGTTTAATACCGCGCAGCGATGTATAGCTCTGGACTAATTTTGAGGTGCTTTGGGAATGCAGTCTATGGATAGAAAGAGTTTGTGGCGTAGATATGTGGAGTTTCCAGTGATATACAAGATAGTGATAGCCTTCATACTCGGAGCAATTATAGGAGCTCTCGTTGGAGTAGACGTGATGAGCGCAATCAAGCCTCTCGGTGATCTACTCATACGCTTACTGAAAATGATTGTTGCTCCAATAATTTTGTTCTCGCTAGTTGTAGGTGCTGCAAGTATCAAACCATCGCGCTTAGGTAAGGTGGGAATAGAGATTATGGTTTATTACTTAGCTACATCAGCATGCGCTGT
>DQTV01000101.1 GCA_015662595.1 Ignisphaera aggregans | reverse complement strand
TCGATTCCTGAAAGCCTCTTAGCACACTCGTTATTTCCATACTTGAAATCAGGTAGCCAGATATCGATGACGTGTATCAATAGCTCCATACACTCTTCGCTCATATAGAAGTTGCTATTCCATAGCTGCGCAATGTTAACGTCTAAGTACTTCATACTCTCCAATATGAGGTGAGTATTTGGTGTAGGATCGCCTCCAACATGATTTATATTCCTAGCCCCTTCCTCTCGAAGCTCGCGTTGAATAAGTGCAAGTGAACGCGCATCAACAACAGCTCCGCTATACGGATGTACTTGCGATATATCCCAGTTTTGACAGTAAACACATCTAAAGTTACAGCTTCCATAGAAGATCGTGCCGCTCGGAACAAGCGGCGCTTCTTCACCGAGATGTAGAAACCAGCTATGAACATATGCTCGAGCATCTAATCTACATGCACCACGTTTACCAGAAAGTCTATCCACACCGCATCTCCACTCACAGAACCTACACTGCCTAAGCATGTTTCTCGCTATAGAGATCTTGAGGTCTAGAAAATTCGGTTCAGCGACTCTATACCTCTTGATAAAGTCATCGTATGTAATGTTCTCACTCCTCACCTCACGCCATAACGAATCGAATTGCTTAGATAGCTCTCTATGAAGACTCCAAAGCCCTTCTAGCTCCAGCTTATCAGGTTTTTCCGGACATTCAACAGTCTTCGCGATAATGAACTTTGCGGGTAGATTGTCTAGAAGCACAGCGTAGTACCATTGCAATGCCTTCCTGAATACCTCGTTGTTCAGCGCCTCAACAGCATCAGGTCTTACGTACATCCAGTAATGTCTCCTCACAAACCTATCGAAAACTGCCAAAGTTATTACACCCGGAAACTACATACCCTAGGTCTCCGTACACCAATGCTAACTGCGTAAAGGTAGACAAAAGGTTTTTGCTATTGCTATCTAACCCAAGAGGAGGGCAGCTTCGCATTGACTATATATGTATCGGGGCGTCTTAACGTCGATTACATATTGATGCTACAAACACCCCTTATCCGTGGAGAGAAGGCGGTGGCCACAGAGCTCGTTGTTGACTATGGCGGTTCGGGAGGTAATGTCGCCACAGCGATAGTTCGCTTCATTAGGAAGCCTGGTTGCGTACGCTTTGTAGGATGTGTAGGCAGTGACGTACATGGTAAGAGCTATGTAGAGCTTCTTAAGAGTGAGGGAGTCGATACAACGTTGATCAGAACCGTAGCCAACGCTCCAACAGGACTCGCTATAGTCCTTGTTGAGCCTGGTGGTATAGCCACGGTAATCAGCTATCGCGGAGCTAATGAGGTATGCAGCGTTGATTTAGGTAGCCTCAACGACATGAAGTTGTTGGTGCTTACGAACCCTCCAATAGAGTTAGCGTACAAGCTGATCGACTGTGCGATTAAGAGCTCGTCAGGGATAGTCGTAGATCCTAGTCGCGGATGGACAACCATTAACCAGTTAAAGGCATTGCTAGAAGCTAAGCTGTGCATACTCGCACCCAACGATAATGAGCTTATGTGGCTTACCGGCACCCATAGCCTTAAACACGCAATATTCACAACATTACGCGTTTTACCCTCATGTAAGCTAGCGATAAAGCGTGGAAGCCTGGGAGTTCTATATGTCGATCCTGACCAGTCTATGGCTATAGAGATCCCTGCGCTGCCAGTAGGTGAGATAGGGCTGAGAGTTCTATCAACAGCAGGGTGTGGCGATACCTTTACTGGAGTTCTAAGCGCGGCACTCTATGAGGGTTGGAATCTCGTAGAAGCTCTACAGCTAGCTGTTGTAGCTGCAGGGATCAAGGCTACGCGATTACGAACTCGAGATATACCGTATCGTGAAGAGGTGATAGAGCTATATGAACGCGTGAAAACTAAGCTAAGCGTGCGCGAGAGAAAGCTGTAGAACAGCCGATGACTGTAGTCATGCCCCCTGACAACATGATGACAATCGGGGTAGAGGAGGCTACCTTCGCTTCTTACCAGCACGTTTCGGTGCTGTAGAAGCCCCACTTCGTAACACTAAAGCTATGCCCATAATGATGACTCCCGTCACAAACCCCAGACCAAACCATACGCCGATGCTTCCGAGTGGCGGTATAAACGTTGTCGTGTGTGTCACGACTACGGTGATCGTCTTCACATCCTCAACCGATTGAGCATACACAGGTCCGATCATCGATAAGAGTAGCGCTAAGAATGTTAGTGAGAGAACAATGAATGTAGTACATTTACAAGACCTCATCCCTTCACCCATACGATTCGTTTCGTCTATCTACACCGCGATCTTTGGGATATAAGTGCTTTGAAGTCGAGGAGGTGTTGCACTAAACTATCGAATAAACACAGTTATAACTGTGTATAACTGTAATACCTCTTGGGGCTCCTATGTCTCACGCACTTACTGACGTTAGGAAGATAATTAAGATAGGTGAGCGAAGCGTAGGTATAACGATCCCTAAGGAGTGGCTTCCACTCCTAGGCTTGTCAATAGGTTCTAGTGTTGAGGTCACATTAGCTTCAGGATACATAACGATAAAGCCTCTGTCCTCAACACAGCCACGACCATTACTCTCGGTAAGGATTAAGTCTGACGATGCTAGTACGCTTTCCAGATTGATAATAGCTGGATATGTTGAAGGATTCGACATGGTTGTGGTGGAAAGTCCACGTGAACTCGCACGAAAAGCCTTCTACGATGTTGCTATGCGCCTTCCTGGAGCCATAGCAATGAACGGCATGCATATCACGGTCAAGATCTCAGTAGATGAGATGAACACGAACATAGATGAGGTGATCGCTTCTATGAAAACAACCGTTGACTCAATGTTTGATCTCCTCATGGATTTCTTCCAAACGGGCGATAAATCAAAGCTGGAGCAGGTTATAAGGCTGGACGACGATCTTGATAGACTTCACTTCCTTGGAGTGAGGACTATTAAAAGAACTTCGTTCCGCAACCCACAGGATGCTCTAGACAATCTAATAGTTATTAAGAGCCTTGAGCATATAGGTGACGCACTTGATAGAGCTTCCAACACCCTTCTCAGGATGGGTAGCGCAACCAACGATGAGTGTAAACGAGCTTTTAGAGAGATGTTTGCACGAGTTGCGTCGTATACCTCTAAATCGATAAACTCGTTTATGAATCTGAACCTAGAGCTAGCGATAAAGGTGCTGATGGAGCGTCAGCTCATAGCCCAGGAGATCTTCACGCTAGCCAAGGGCTGCATCTATAGCCCAGAAACGCTGGCGTTAGTACATGAGGCAACAGTGATAATCTACGAGGCTGCTGAGATTGCTGAGGTAGCTACTGCGAAGATGGTGCGGAGGGCTGAGGAGAAGGAGGTGAAGGTACCGCAATCCCTCTGACCACGCTTAGCAACTCCTTTAACTTGGATAGCACCTCTTTGACCTTCTCCATAGCCATAAACTCGAGATCTCTATCGACAACACTTTTTTCAGCTGCTTCCCTAAGTTGATCCTCATCCACAACCTTAACCTCATCCCCTACCACAGCTATGTCAACATACAGATCTAGGTACCTTACCTCTGAAAGAGGTACACACACCTCGGGTGGTGTGTTTATATTTATGTACACCCCCTTCTCTTTTCCATCGCTTGACATATAGGTATGTATGACAAACCATTCATTGATGGGAATAACCGTGGTTATCACGTCTCCAGGCTCCTTAGCTACGCCAAGACCATCATAAACTCCTGGTGAACGAACAACTCTCTTACCAATAATAGAAGTTCCGAGAAGTGGCAACTCCTCTACTCTCTCAATATACATAGGGCCTATCGTTACTACCTCACCATCCGGTTTTAGATGCTTAATCCTGACCGTACTTAGCTTCGATAACTCACTCTCTATATATTTCGTAATAGCGAACCTCATCTCATTTCTATTGACATACCCACTAACAATATCAAGAACATCGACTGCTACCTGTGGGTATTGACATGACTTCAGTATGTGGTGATACGGTACAGTCCCTAGGACCTGACTTCGCACATCGTCTAGATACTCCTTGGACGGTCTTGTTAGAATGACGAGCGCTATAGCTTCGCCATAACTTACGATAGCAGGTTCTGACACCTCGTTAACTTTCTTCTTTAGGTCCTCTAGCTTACGCTTACACAGCTCTAAATCTCGTGAAAGCGTATCTAGCGGTGCTGAACGTGCTGCACTTCTCCAATGTATTGATATGCCTTCACGAGTGATGCTCTGCGACATCATTAGTAGCTCAGCACGTCTTTCACTGCTACGTATATGCTCACTAAAGGTTACTCTAGAACGCCCATCATCTATCAGTACCAAGGTATCGCTTAGAACTGCTAATCCAGGTCTTAAAACTAGCATATCGTTACGCTGTAGAGCCGCTCTGACAACGTGACACACTACCTTATTTCCCGGTGTACACTCGGAGTCCACGAGCACTGCTTTACCGTCAGGTATCTCAACTATGCACTTACCACCCTCCTCACCTAGTACCCGAGCTACGATAGTTGTGTAGGGTCCGAGACTACTATAGCGATACAAAGCGAACGGTATTCGTGATATCAGCTCTTCGAGTACAAAGTCTACAGCATCGCTATTTCCAATAATTACTAGCGTCGACGTATCTTCATCACTCGTCTTAACCGTTACGTGCGGAGGTTCTTCACTACGTTGAGGAAGAGAAAAACGTTCAGATAGTTGCTTAGAGAGGTCAACTAGCTCGGCACCAGCGTCCAGTAGTATCTTCGCTAGGGCTGTTGCATAGAGGCCTCTTACCCTAACTTTGTACATTACATCACCGAGCGCACTATCACGTTCAGTCCTTGACAGTCTCCAGTATTGTTATAGCTGACCATAGTAGTGTACGTGCGTGTACAGGCATGTTAGGATCCTGACTAACTTCATCTAACACCCCAATAGCGTTTGCCGCTCTCACTGCTGGTGAAAGACTTCGATCTGATAATGCTCTTACAGCCTGGGTAGCAGCTCGACGAATGTTCCGAGGTATTGATGAGTCGTTAACTATCCTCATAAGCAAAATCAGTGCCTGACGAATCTTAGCCTCATTATCATAGTACAGAGCCGCTGCTTGCTTTGGCTGCAATGGGATCCTAGTACTGGGCTTAGTACTACGCTCTTCCTCATGTTCTGTACCGCTCACCATACTAACCACCCGATAGTACTCGAAACACACGTCAGTTCATACATAAATGAGCTCTATTAGGTTTATCTATCTAGCTTATGTATATAAGCATGGTGGAGAAGTCTTGGTCTTAGTTCGCTGGTTTGGTCACGCATGCTTCGAGATTGTAACATCAGACGATCTCAGCCTCGTGATAGACCCTCACGATGGTCGTAGCATCGGCATTAAGCCCCCTCAAACACATGCCGACATAGTTCTCATAACGCATGACCATTTCGATCACAATGCCTATAGCGTAGTCGCTAAGCCTGAAGCCGAGGTTATACACATGTTTGTAGGTGAGCGCGAGGTTAGAGGTGTAAGGATTCGTGGTGTTGAGGCATATCACGATACGGTGAAGGGTAAGAGAAGAGGGCGTGTTGTACTTTATAGGATAGAGGTGGAGGGTCTCTCATTTGTACATCTGGGAGACCTAGGGCATGTACCTGAGGAAGAGCAAGCATCCAAACTCAAGCCTATAGACGTCCTATTCATCCCCGTAGGAGGCACATTCACAATAGACGCGAGTGATGCATGGAAAACGATAGACGTCCTAACACCTAGAGTCGTAATCCCCATGCACTACTGGATACCTGGATTGAACCTACCTCTACGACCAGTAGATGACTTCATATCGAAGGCTCCAAGCACATGGAGAGTAGAGCGTATAGATAGAAACTACATCGAGCTTAAGCGTGAAGCTCTACCAGACAAGACGATAATAGTACTATCGCCACAGACATGACGTTGTATAGCGAATAGCTGTGCCTAGATAAGCCATGGTCAAGTTCCGATGTTTACAACGTGGGTATTGCTGTAGACGCTACTGGATTCCTGTAACTCATCTCGATATTTTAAGACTCGTACTGTATGGCTGTTATAATCCGCGAGATGTTGTCGAGCCTCTGGAAGCCAGTGTGTATCCCTCTACAACCGACATTCCTGCCATACGTCTTAGTGACGGTGAGTACTACATAGCGTTGAAAATTGAACGTGATGGAAGCTGTGTATTCCTTAACAGAGATGGGAAGTGTAAGGTTCACGAATTTAAGCCTCTAGTTTGCAGATTCTATCCGTTCATATATGTGGTTCGCAATGGTGACATAGTTATAGAGGTTAATACAGCAGCTTTAGGTGAGTGTCCAGGTCTTGTTCTAGATGATAAGCCCATACCACAGCATATAGTTAAAGAGCTTCAAAAGTTAGCAAAGGTGCGTATCGAAGAGCTTAGGCTATGGAGAGAGCTAATCAATGAGTGGAACAATAGTGTTGCTGGGTCTCGAAGCTTTGAAGATTTTATGAAATTCGTTATTAAAAGAGCCTGGGCTGACTACACATACCTTAAGGAGAGGGGGCTCTTGGTTAAGTGAGTATATAATTTAAGGTTCTCAGCTATGTCACTTCAGTGGAGTGAGGAAGAGGTGTTGGGAACCGTGTCGAGCTACTATGAGGGTGCTAGAGTTCCCTGGGTACCTACAAGAGATGAGCTGCTAGACTTTGTAATGAAGTTAGCGCGCGTTAAACCTGACGACGTTTTTTACGATCTAGGATGTGGAGATGGACGCGTTGTTATCAGAGCCGTTAAGGAGGGAGCTCAGAGAGGGGTCTGTGTAGAGATAAACCCTGTTCTCATAGAGAGAGCTAGAGAGAATGCCAAGAGTGCGAATGTTATCGATAGGATAGTGTTTCTAAATGAGGACTTCTTCAAGGTTCCGATATCTGACGCTACCGTGGTGTACATGTATCTGCTAACCTCGGTCAACAGAGCTCTAAGACCAAAGCTAGAGAGTGAGCTAAAGAATGGTACACGCGTCGTAACACTAGATTTCGAGATCCCGGGCTGGAAACCGGTTCAGGTAGTTGAAATAGCTTTGCCAACCAGAATAGCGAAGCTATTTCTCTACATCAAGGGTATAAGCGATAGGTGAATGCGTCTACCTCTCTTTCCCCACAACTTTTTTCGCTTCATCAACTATCTTTCTAACCTCTTCAGATACAACACCTGCTCCTGTAGACGAAGCTAGCAGCTTTGATCCGGCTACGATATCGCGCACTATAGCATCTAGCTTATCAACGATTACACTCATAAACGGTACTGAGTATGGAAGGCTCTTTTTAAGCTCATCAACAATAGTTTGCAAAACCTTTACCGCCACTATCAGATTCTCTGAACTCACTAACGTCTCAACTCTGAGAATAATAGCTTCAAGAAATACCTCGAGTCTTGAAAGCTGCAACTTAAACATCTCTAAAACTTCAAGCTCACGATTAACTACCTTAGCTCGCTTTGGTACTATCCTCGATACCTTCGATACGTACTCCCTGTACTTCTCAATATTCTTCTCTATAACACCCTTGTAATACCTGATCTTGTTTAATAACTCTCTAAGCAATGCGAGCGACAATAGCAGTTTTGCTTTAATCACTCGGTTTGCCATACCCTGATTCCTAATACAAAGCTATGCCATGCTATGAGGTATAAGTTAAGCGGCTCATAGCTTCTACGCTCCTCATCCTCGGCTATGTAGCTTCAAAAATAGCGTTGAAGCAGTAGTTCTCTGAAACGCCAGGATGTGCTAGATATGACAGGCGAGCAGGTATGAACTCTATAAAGACAGCGGTTTTAAGAAACACATTAGCGTTATGACATCGAAAGTCATGCTAAGTCATGCAGATTCGCTCTCTTATTTGGTAAGTTAAGATAATGTTGTGTAGACAATTACTTAGTGGTTGATGAACACACCTTGAAAAATTGTCGCTGGTTGGCTTCAGCTATGGGTCCCCAACCGATCTAAGATACATACACATTGTATCCGAAGTCTACACTAGTTACCAGCT
>DQTV01000033.1 GCA_015662595.1 Ignisphaera aggregans | reverse complement strand
CCTCATACACTCCCTAGCCTTTGCAAAGGCGTCCTCTATCATCTTCTTAGCTTTCTCGAAATCGCCTTCTGGTGTCAATCCAAGCTCTTTAATTACAGACTCTATCTGTGGATACGCTGGATGAGAAGGCCCTATCACAGTGTACTGTGGGTTAGCACCTCCAAGCATTATCTCGTCAACTATGTACTTTCTGTTAATTAGCCAGTTCATAGCAAATCTAAATTCTCTAAGTGCAAATGGATTGAAGTGTGTCTTGTTATCCTTTATCGATGTACCGATGCCACAAGCACCCCAAGGCTTATCGTCGCTGTATGGGTTGAAGATCAGGGCGTAAAGCGCTGATGCCTGGGGTATGAGGTATACATTCCTTAGCTCCTCTGGCTTTATGCCAAGCTGCTCCAGCTGACTTCTGCTGATAGGCCAGAAGAAGATGTCTGCTTCACCTCTGATAACACTATAAATCCCATCCTCAACCTTCGTAACAACGTCGTATAGAACTAGCTTTGTGGGTGGACCGCGAATCTCCTTGGCGTAGAGGGGGGCTATGGGTATCGCACTGACAATTACTAGTGTCAGAAGTGCGATTGCTAAGGCGATGTAGAGAGCTCTACGGGGCTGCGACATGTACGTTACCCTAGGTTCCCCTTTCGGGTTTGCTATTTAAGTTTTAAAGAGCCATGACGGTATATATCTAACCATTGAGTTTGTACGTGTATAGAGGTAAGCGTATGGCTTAATGTTAACTGGGTTGTCTGTGGTGATGTACTGTGAGTATGTTGTTAGCTCTCTACACAACGTTTATCATGGGCATGGTCCTCATATACGTGGGTAGAAGAGTTAGGCCTATGAGAGGCATAGGCATTGCATTTCTTGGACTGTCTACTATACTCTTAACGGCTGTCCTATACCCGGGATGGAATCTGGATGTTGTTGGCTATGTAATGCTGGTTATGGGTGTGAGCGCCGTATCTATGGGTATATACGGTGCTGTTAGAGAAGTACTTCGCGAAGGCGGATAAACGTCGTTATTGTGTAGAGTAGACATAGTGTGCTGATAGATGCGATGAGTAGGAGTAGAATTGTGATAGCGATTGCTACCTCGCTACCTACACCTAGAGCCCTAGCTACCTCCGTAATCTCCTTTGGAGTTGATAGCGCATAGAGTGAGTATCTCAGTGTTAAAGCGTCGAAGAAGAGTATCAGCGTTGATATCGTGTATACAGCGGCTAACCCAAGTCGAGTAAGCTTAACAACCTGGAAGTATGTGACGATCAGGGTAAAGAACATCACCATTATGGGTAGGGGACCCGTACCATAGAGAGCTACGAGAGGTAAGCCTAGCGAGGCTCCTAAGTAAAAAAGTTTTCTTGCACGAACTACACACCTCATCTTCCCGGTACTCTCAAGGTATATGAACATGACAATCCTGTAGATCTTGCTAGCTATCTCGCTACACATATCCTCGTTACTACACTTCCTAATCATGGAGAGGAGCTCGCGTAGGCTAGCCTGTGCAGAGGGTTCGAGAGCTCTTGACGGATCGAGCTTGTCTAGCAGTGAACATGCGCGTATGAGCCTTCTTGCTGCAGTCGAAAAGCCACTGCGATGAAGTGAAAAAACGGTTTTCGATATCTCATCACGTAACTCGGCTATCCTCATACTCTTTCACGTCTACTCTTCCACCACCTATTTAGTGTGAAGGCTAGGAGTCCGAGCACTACGATCCAGCCAAAAGCTGCAAATGGTATAGCCGACGATGGGTCCATGACCACGGTGATAACGGTGTTAGCTACGGTTACAACCACCTGCTCCATAAGCTACACCCCTACTCTGGGAACTTCTTTGCCGAGACGCGGTAGCCGATTATAGCGCCGATGATGAAGAGTAGCGCTGTGAATACTGATGACAGCATGGCCATCTGAGCTCCTATAGGACTCGACTCTATTATCGCCTCAACTCTAACAGTCATTGGGAGCCATAGAATCATAGCGAGCAGGAATATCGGGTCGATGATAGATATCACGTACTTCCATACCCATGCCGGAACCCTAATCAGAGCACCGCGGTTTATCTCCTCAAGCCCTTCAGCTCCCCAGATAAACCAGCCACCAAACACCGATTCGAAGAAGCACGTAACTACCAGCAGTACTGAGCCTACTACGAAGTCCGTGAAGTCGAGATACGAGGTTGCACCTCCAGTCACCATGCCTTCGTAGGTAATTGGCAAGCCGAAGACTAAGAGCAGTATTATCGTGATAAAGGAGCCTACAGCTCGACTAAGACCAAAGTCTTTGAAGATGGCCGCCACGACGTTGACTAGGGCTATAGCGCTAGTTACACCGGCAAACCATAGCAGTATGTACCAGAAACTTGCAAGGATAGCTCCTGGTATGCCTAGGGATCCGAAAAATGCTGGATATGCGACAACGGCTAGCCCAAAGGGAGATATCTTGCCTAGCTGAACTAGGGCGATGAGTTCAGGTCCTCCAAAAGCGTACGCAAAGGTAAACGCTATACTTCCACCCATAACAACCTCAGCAACCTCGTTTAGCGTAGCGCTGGTTAAGGCGGATAGCGCTAAGTCTTCCTCTCTCCTGGTGTACGCAGCATAGGTTGGTATGATTCCTGCTATACCTAGCGAGAGCGTGAAGAATATCTGGCCCGTACCCTCAAGCCACGCAGCTGGATCAGCAAGCTTGTCGAATCTAGGGGTCCACATCCAGATAAAGCCCTTTATGCTATTCCACTCAGGTTTTATCGGCGCACCGATAAGGAATCCAGAGATGAGGAGTATCACTGCGAGGATAAAGAGTGTGGGCATCATTATCTTGACTGCACGCTCAATACCTCGACGTACACCTGGAGCGACTATCAATGCCAAGACCAGCAGTGTGAATATCCAGGGCACGAGGTTATAGACTGGATTAGCTAACGCATTGATAAAGACCTCCTTAGCCTCACTCATACTCTTGATGGTTAGGATCTTACCAGAAACCGACCAGGCAGCCCAGTACGCTACCCATCCAAGAAGGTTCGTATAGTAGGCATCGAGTAGAAGACCTACAGCAAGCGTAAGGCCACCGCCGATGGCCGCGGCTATCAAAGCTCCTCTACGACCTAGCCTCCTCCTCGTAATTACGTAGAACATTGGGCCAAGCCACTCAGCACCTCTAAGCCCTCCATACCTACCAATAGCCCACTCTAGCCAGAACAATGGTATTCCGAGTAGGAAGAACGCTATGAAGTAGGGTATTAGGTAAGCACCACCACCGTAGAGAGCAACCCTGCCAGGGAATCTAAGGAAGTTACCTAGACCGATAGCGTTGCCAGACATAGCTAGGATGAGACCTATCTTCGTTGCCCATACCTCCCTCTCGACTTTACCCAATGTAGAGCACCCTTATAGTGAAGAGGGTAGCGCGTTGAATTTAAGCTTAGCGATGTAAAAGACCGTATGTACTTTCGGTATGGAGGTATAGTACAGCAATGTTTCAGTTATGGAGAACTCTAAACCTTGTCAACACTAGTAGACACAGCTTTAGAAGCAGTCAAACTTCAGACAAGGCTGATCTCATCATCCTGAGGTCAGTGCCACCTGGGATCATCACATATATTACACGAGGTAGAGCTCTTACCACGGATCGAGGTACTGTGATGAACGCGCTGGAATCTGAGGACATGATGAATCTTTCAGCGGGCTGACCTCATCCCATACTCTATGCAGACCCTGCGACATGTTTAGCGCTTAGCGTATCCACTTAAGCATTACCTTTAGCACCCTCTCTCTAAGTTTGCTATCCTCAGCAAACCACCTATTTACAGTGTTTAAGTCTATCCTCCTGAACCTCTTTATGTAGTGACATAGATCATCATCTACCTCTCTACACATGGAGGTGAGTATATCTATGCTTCTCCTCAAAGTGTTTAGCTTTACACCTACCCTAACCTCTGTACCTGTCGAGCTATTGGATGAGGCGATTCTTAGGAAGATCCTCATCACGGCTATCAGTACTATGAATGCTACTACTGTCGAGGCTCTATAGTCCGTGTCTATAACCCATAAGGCATTCCGTAGACCAGGGCTGAGATATCTGTAGGGTGATAGAGTGTGGCGTAGAAGATCTTCATCTCGTAATCCCATGCTCCTCAACTCCTCAATCGATACGTATCGCAGTGGATAACCAACGGCATTTATAGCAACAGCTCCGTTACCTGGACAAAGCTCTCTAAGTAATAGCGTTACCAACCGTACGTTTGGATTACGCTCTGATACCGCTCTAATGACAGCGTTGATGAACAGCGTTCCGTCTCCTAACACAACGACGGTACTCTTATCGACTCGACACATCACCCCCACAACCCTATCGCTGAATAGAGCTATCACTCTACACAGCTTCCTAGACCTAGGCCCGAGAACTAGAGGCGAGAAATAGTTGAGGACTATTCTAAGGCTTTTACCATCTATTACGGAGATTGCTAAGCGTGTTTGTCTAACCATGTTCTCAAAGTCGATGCTTATATCTAGATTCAGAGCTCTTAGAATTGAGGATGAGAACGGACCTTCATCAGCTATAACAATGTTGTAGTGCCAGAGCTTGATAAGCAATAGAAGAGCTAGGGTGTCTACGAGTGGAAGAGGTCTTTCAGGTGATATCAACAACACGATACCACAATCTCTACTAAGCTGTTGGATAGACCGTTGAAGTAGGTAGTGAAGCCAGCTCTCAACAATAGCCACGTTGTATCCTAAGCTTCGGATAAGCTTAGCGAGATCCGAAGTCCCATCCCACCCACTATTAAGAGGTGAGGCACCGGCATAGCTAACTAACTCTGATCGTAGTTCGAAGCATTGTAGTACGATGATCGCCAACACTAAGGCTATGACAAGCCTCTTCAGCTTCACTAGCCTCACCTAGCTTCCTCAGTCCTCCGGTGTTCGGTAAGAAATGAGAGGAGAGCTAGGCCGGAGAGAAGAGAGAATAGAGAGGCGACATATCTCTGTAGAGTAGCTAGGATAATCGAAGCTACAAACATAGCGATCGACATGGCCAAGACTATTCGAAACATATACCTATCCAACACTCCCTACCACCAAATCCAGGAGTCTCAACACTTCATCGAGACTTCTCAAATCACTTAGCAGGGTCTGGGAATCTATCAAATATGCCAACGTAGCTAACAGTATGAATATTGTCAACGCAATCCACACACCTCTCCTCATACGCTTAACTATGTAGCCAGCAAGAACGCTTAACGCTATGGCTATGCCAAGCCTATGAAGTGGGCCGATATTGAGTGTCGAGAGTAGCGATGTTATAGAGGTGGATCCCACGAGGAGTATAACGTATAGATAAAGTCCGCGATAGAGTATAGCCGCGACCCGTTCAATCTTGGGAAGCTCTAGGTGTAGAGCTGGCTCAACACCATTGCTTACTACCTGTAGAGCTGAGGCTATCCCAATGATGGAGACTGAACATAGAGTGAGCGTTAGGATCAGCTCGGAGATAGTATAGCCCCACAAGTAGTACATGAGGGCTATCAATACGTAGAGCGTAGCTAGCATTCGTAGTATAGAGTTACGTAGAGATCGTAGCAGTATCAGGGCGATGAATATAGCCATAACTACGAACCCTAAGAGCTCTACCATCATCGACCATCCTCACCACAGTGCTTCCGAGAGAGGTGTTGTAGTAGCTGAAGAGCCCGCTTTCTATCGCTTTGAGTAACCTTGGTACGACTAAACCTAGCTAATTCGTAGAGTCTAGAAATCCATGAAAGCCTATACCTATCGACTTCATCAAGAACCGTCATCAGCTTCCTTACAGCCTCTCTATGGGTATCACTTAACAGAATAGCGATGCCATATCTCGTAGCTATCTTGGTTATCGTACGCCAAAACTCAATAAATAATGGATCTCCTCGTCTAGGAACGGTGGTAGCAAATGAGGTTGGTTTAAACATTTGAGGTGATTGGGTCCGAAATACTGCCGTCCTCAATATACTCAGAGTTATGCTTAGCACAACGACTATGGGTACCAAGATCTGTACATACGCGTATACCGGCATTAGCTTATGCTCCTTCTTCACAGAGGTTACTGATGAAAATTCGACTTCCCGATCCTCATCAATTTCGTTGTGGTTAATAAGGTCAATGCTATTAACTTCGTTTAAGAGGTTGAGTATTTGAGGATCGGCAACAACATCAACTAGGTTCAGGTCGAGACCGAGACTAGTAGTATAGCCATATCTATACTTTTGATGTCTCAACGCCTTTAAATGAGTCTCATTCTCATGCTGATAAGAGACGCTTTCAAGCCCCTTGACATACTCTGTAGAAGTGCTGTGCGTATTATACCAGCTCTTCTCCACCATTGTAGGTAAGCTTCTTCCGCGTATTCTCAGCATGATAAGCGCTTTCTCTATATCATACTCTAGATCCCTTGAACATCCCAAAGTAATGGGGGTCAAAGAGCTAATCGGTGACGTACCTCCATGTCTAAGGTATAGCTTTACTAACTCCCTACCCACCCTGGCTAAGGTACCCACATCTGAGAAGTCACTGAACATCTCATTAACGCTCTCGATAAGACTGAGGGCTAACAGTACATCCCGGCCCGAGATATGTGTATTGATAGAGCGTAGCTCCTGAAAGAACCTTACCACCTCCAGCACACTGCTTACAATGCTCCTCTTCACCGTACCGATATCGCTGGTATGCTGATTGTGTGTTGATGCTGTACGCTGTATTGCGTCAAGGATTTCGTATAGGCTTATGCCCAGTACTAACGATCTGTATGCCGTCAACAGTTTCAACGTACCATATAAGCTTCCCCTCGATACATTACCCACGAAGAGGTTGACGAGCACATCCTCAAATCCCCTCTCCACTCCATCCTTGTTCATCGTTCTATCGTTTAGAAACGATACCCATAGGAATGCAATGGTTAACACATCTGAGAAGTTATAGCTACATCTATGACCGTGAAGTCCGTAGGTGATGTCAGTGATCACCTTGGATAGAGTAGATGAACAGCTAGGAATGGGAGTAGCATCTCGTAGTAGTTGTCGTCGAACTACATCAATTAGCCGAATTACGTCTCTTAAAGTAATGACATCTCCGTAACTCGCTAACCTCTTCAGAGCCCTCAACTCTATTCCTCCGATAGTCAGAGCCATCGATGCATTGGTGTAGACCTCGAACAGTAGTAGTGATGATAAGTTGGCTAAGTCTTTGAATCTGAGCTCCTCAGCTAACATCTTAAGCTCCCTACTTATATTGGTCAAGCCTATGTCTTCTAGCCACCTAGAGACTATGTCTGTACACACAATTCTATCGGTTAGAAGCCTCTCAACCTCTTTGCTATGCCTAACTATCTCAGCGTTTACGATGGTTATGACCAGTGGTTGCAATGTTAAGAATATTAAGGAGTACAATAGTAGGACCGTCCTCACGATCTTTGGCACGTTTAACCCCGATAAGGCTAGTTACTGGTAGAGGTATATACCTCGATAGTGATGTCCTTGACCCTGCTAGCGAAGATAGTACGGAAGGTAGTTGAGGAGGCTTCGCGAATCCTGGTAGAGCGTGAGCGTGAAATAGAGTTGATCGTTATGACCATTATCGCTGGAGGACACGCACTTCTCGAGGGCGTACCCGGAATCGCAAAGACTCTCACGGCTAAGGTGGTAGCCAAGCTGATGAAGCTGAGCTTCTCAAGGATTCAGTGTACATTAGACCTTCTACCAGCCGATATCATAGGCACAAAGGTATACAATCCCAAGACCGGAGACTTTGAGCTTAGGCTAGGTCCGATATACGCTAATCTTGTACTCGTTGACGAGATAAACCGTGCTCCACCGAGAACACAGTCCGCTCTCTTGGAGGCTATGCAGGAGAAGCAGGTAACTATAGAAGGCGAGACCATAAAGCTTCCAACACCCTTTACAGTGTTAGCGACTCAGAATCCGATAGAGCTTGAGGGAACTTTTCCACTACCTGAGGCTCAGATCGATAGGTTCTTTGTTAAGATAGATGTTGAGCTACCTAGTAGAGATGGGCTAGTCAAGCTGCTTAAGAGGGGTATGACAAGCATTGAAAGAGAGTTTGAGTCTCTAAAACCTGTTATCGAGCTGCATCAAATCGTTGAGGCTAGTAAAGAGATTGAGAACGTGTATGTGGATGACGATGTGCTCAACTACGTGGTTAAGATCGTGGAATACAGCCATAGACACCCAGCTACAAAACTTGGAGTCTCGCCTAGGGGTGCACTGATGTTGATGACGCTAGCCAAGGAGTATGCGCTACTAGATGAGAGAAACTACCTAATTCCCGACGATGTGAAGAAAGCTGCTCTGCCAGCTCTAAGCCATAGAATATTCGTTAAGCCGGAGTACGTAGCCGAGGGGATTACAGGTAGACACATAGTTATGGAGATACTTGAAAAGGTGGCAACTCCACGACCGTAGAGATACGTTATAGATTCAAAACACTGTTCTACATAGCCTTAACATTGCTATTTCTATCGATAAGCTTCACCCCCATCACACCCGTCACAATGAAGATGCTATCGTATATTGGAGTCTCTCTATCCATCTACGTACTCTGCTTCTCTGTACTGATCATCCTAAGTACGAAGAGGTGGAAATGGAGGGTAGTGCATACGGAATACCCTAACATACTGAATGCGGGAGTAGAAGGGGTGATAGTGATCGATGTCGCTAATCCTCTACAAACACTATTGAGTATCGTGGACGCAGAGATAGTAGGAGACATAGGATTCGAAGCTAAACTTCGTAAAGCTGAGCAAATCTCTACCTCAGTTACCAGGCTATTCCTGACCTTCATAGCTCGTGTCGGGACGCATGTTGGAACATCGCTAAAGCTGGTATTGATCGATAGATTGAGATGTTTAGAGATATGCGTTAGTATACGGCTTTACCCAATAACGATCAAGGTGGTGCCTTCAATCGGTAGTGAGGTAAAGTTGCTTAGCCCTCCTTCCATACGTTTACTAGGTCTCGTACCATCTAGAAGGAGAGGTGGCGGATCCACTGTATTCGAGATACGTGAGTATGTTCCAGGAGATGACTATAGAAGTATTGAGTGGAAAGCAACAGCAAGAACCGGAAAGTTGATGGTTCGCGAATACGAGCTTGAAACTCTACGTGGTGTAGTCCTAGCTTTAGCTCTCCACGATGCTTTCTTCGTTGGTAAACCCAGTGCTTTCGAGTTACTGACCTCTATAATCATCAGGATAGCGCTATCGCTACTCTCTATAGGTACCTGGATCAGGATTGCTATCGTTACAGAGCGTGGAGTTACGATTAGCGAGAAGATTACTAGGTACCGACTAAGTGACTTAGCGCGCTGCTTCTCATCTATCGAATGGCCAACAACTGTTTCTAACTACCCAAGCTCTAATCGCGTAATCAAACACATTGTTACAACACTGGTTGAAGAGAGTTGTCGAGAGCCCTGTATAGCTATGGTGTTCCTAGACCCTGTAGAGGATGTGGATATCGTAATGCTTCGAGATATCGCTAGGATGTTGACTAGGAAAAGACATGTTTTTAGGTCTTTGCTGATATCGCCAAGAGTTATCCGGTTTGCAGCGGGTACACTAAGCGTAGATGGGCTTTATGATCTTAGTCGTGAGGTAGCGAGGTTAGCAAGCACGTCAAGGATACTGCCACACATATCCGTACCCCTCCTCGGAGCTACGCTCACCGAGATTACTGTAAAGGTTCTGCGAATATTGAGTAGCATAGCTTATAGGTATTAGCTTGCACAATGTCTGAGAAAGTGCATGTATATTGGTGAGGGTGCTAGGGGACGACTCTTAAACTCCGGATGTGCTTGTGTACCTACAAAGAATGGGTGTCCTCGAAGCTCCATAAACTCTATCACACCATCGTAGCTAAACCCACTCACTGTAAACCCAACATCTTCAAAGCGCTCTAGATACTTCGGGTTTACCCCATATCGATGTCTATGCCTTTCAAATATGACATCCCTACCATAAGCCTCGAACACCTTAGTACCCCGTAGAAGCTTTATCGGCTTAGCTCCAAGTCTCATCGTACCCCCGAGCATGGTTATGTCCTGCTGCGAGGGTAGAAGGTCTATCACTGGATGGGGTGTAGAGGGATCGAGTTCGGTACTGTTGGCTTTCTCTAACCCTATGAGGTTCCTAGCGATCTCGACTACCATTAGCTGAAAACCAAAGCATATACCTAGAACAGGCTTCCCGCTTTCTCTCAATATCTTTATCGCCCTTATCTTACCCTCACTTCCTCGCTTTCCAAACCCTGGCAAGATTATCGCTCCATCAACTTCGCTTAGCTCAGCATCTATGTCTAGACGTCCCTGCTCAATATCTGTAGACTCAATCCATTTTAGGACAGGTCTCAGTCCAAGGTATGCAGCGCCATGCTTAAGAGCTTCAACAATACTTATGTAGCTATCCTTAAGCTTCGTGTACTTGCCAACCATTGCGATCTTCACGATTTTCGACGCCGATTTCAACTTTGTTACGAAGTCTATCCAGCTACTTAGATCAGGCTCTCTATACTCAAGTCTAAGCCTATCCGTCACAATCTTGAGGAGCCCCTGTTCGAAGAGGAGTAGTGGAACTTCGTATATGGTGTCCACGTCGTAGTCTGAGATCACAGCTTCTAGAGGTACGTTACTATAGAGCGCTATCTTGCGACGGGCTTCAGCATTGAGAGGCTTCTCCGATCTAGCTACGATGATATCTGGCTGGATACCTATTCTACGCAACTCCTGCACACTGTGTTGTACGGGTTTAGTCTTCTGCTCACCAGTTGTCCTTAGCGTTGGCACTAGAGCTACGTGTACGAATAGCGTATTGCTATACCCCTCTTCAAGCCTCATCTGTCTAGCCGCTTCTAAAAATGGCAATCCCTCGATATCGCCTACCGTTCCCCCAATCTCAACAAGGACTACGTCAGCACCAGTCTCTTTAGCTACTTCCCTTATCCTATTCTTAATCTCGTCAGTTACATGCGGTATTATTTGAACGGTTGCTCCTAGATACTCACCCTTACGCTCCTTGATTATAACTGAGTAGAATACCTGGCCTGTGGTTATGTTGTTCTTCTTACTGAGGTTTATGTTGAGAAACCTTTCGTAGTGACCTAGATCAAGATCTGTCTCGCCCCCATCCTCAGTAACGAATACCTCGCCATGGGCATAGGGGTTCATGGTCCCCGCATCAACGTTTATGTACGGATCTATCTTCACAGCTGTGACGTTGTAGCCCATAGACTTTATGAGGAGCCCTATGGATGCCGTTACAACGCCTTTACCAACGCTGCTTAGTACACCGCCAGTAACGAATATGTACTTAGTCATTAACGCCCTAACTTACTCTTTCGGGAAGAACTTATGTACCTTACGCGACACATGTAGGGTGAGGTCAGCGAAACTACTCATGGATTTGAGATCCGCGTGTAGAGGCCTACGATCTTGCAGGTTCCAGTGGCTGCACCGGTATGTAGCTCAGCTTCATCTGAAAACTTTGCTTTCATAGCGAGTCGCTAACTGCTTTAACTAACGTATTAGCTTGAATGTTACTAACGTGAGACCGCGTTATACTGCTGTAAGGTAGTTTCAATGGGGCGATACTTAGAGGACATACTTATTAGCTTACCATGGTTCCTAGCTTGCTAGCGTGGGGCTAAGATGTTAGAGGTGCTGTTCTCAACAGCCATATCGGCAGCTCTCATAGCCTCAGCGGCCATACCTATGCTAGCCTCAAGAAGCAGAAGAGCGAGATGCAATGACCAGAGAGCACCGGAACAGGGTATGACCGTGAGTGAGGAGAGCGTGGCTAACATGATTAAGCGTGGATACGCGTACTCTGTAGATCTCGGCGACTCTATAGTGTTTGTTGTAGTTGTTGAGAAGCAGGAGTCCAAGAGCTTTCTCACGGCGGAGGAAAAGCCCATTCTATTCACTGGGGTAGGCGATGTGCAAACCACTGCGCTTGCTGAGGTTACAAGCTAACTCCATCACTGTGCTTAGCGTAGAGGCTGGGCTTCTCGATGTCTACGGGCTTGCAGTAGCCTTTCACACAAAGCGTTCGGATATCATAGCCTTAGCCATATTGACACTCATAGCGACTAGGATCGTCTTTAGCTATGCACTAAGAGGTCCCTGCCAAGCTCTCGCAGTACCGATAGTGATGACCCTCGCTT
>DQTV01000087.1 GCA_015662595.1 Ignisphaera aggregans | reverse complement strand
AGACCTCTATAGCTATATCGTCTCGGAAGCACCCATACTTGCATGTATAGACATAGCCCATGCTATTGCTAGTGATAGACAGTTACTAAAGCGTGTACAGGAGGTTGACTATGCTGATGTTCTACGCGAATGGGTTTCAGCTATAGGTCTAGAGAAACTCTATGCTATACATCTACACGGGATTAGAGTTGATAGTAGTGGTAGAGTTGAAGAACATGTAGATCTATCACAGAACCGTATCGATGTTAAGAGAATAGTACAGCTTACAAGCCGATACCTAAAGTTCATCGACTTCGAGATCTTTAGATCTGCTAGTGGTAGGGAATTCGATATAGTTGAGCTTGCTCAACTAGTAAAGGAGTTCAAGTCGTGGGCTATAGCCTATGCCTAGAACTGTAGCTGGTATCGATGAAGCTGGTCGAGGCCCTTTAGTAGGGGACATGTTCGTCTCCCTCATCGCTGTAGATGAGGAGAGTCTACCGCTACTGCGATCTATTGGTGTTAGGGATAGTAAGAAGCTGAGTCCTGAACAGAGGGAGAAACTCTTTATAGAGATAGCCAGGGTTGTTCGAATAGTCGTTGTTTCTCGAGCGACTCCTCAGGAAATTGATGAGCGTAACATAAACGAGCTGTTTATCGAGAAAGCGTGTCAGTGCATCGCTAAGGCTTATCGATGTGGTGTAGAGATCGATACGGTGTACATAGATGCTTCAGGTAACCCGACTAAGGTTGTTAACGGTGTGTATAGCTGTCTACGTAGGCTCGGTATAGATGTTGGCAGTATGAGGGTGGTGGCTGAGCATGGAGCTGACGCTAGGTATGAGGTTGTTGGTGCTGCTAGCATAGTTGCTAAAGTGTTGAGGGATGCTCATATCAAGGCTCTACACAGAGTCTATGGCGATTTCGGTAGCGGTTATCCAAGCGATCCAAAGACCATTAGCTGGGTTAGGAAGTACTATGAGGAGCGTGGAGAGATACCGCCTATAGTGCGTAGAAGCTGGTCAACGCTTGAGAAAGTGCTTGGTGTAAAGGCTGTGAAGAAGTGTCGTAGTCTTCTAGACTACGCTTCGAGGTGATGTCTATGGCTAGCAGTGGTAGTGAGGTTTGTAGAGGTGTTGTCTATACGGTTGGCCATAGCAATAGGTCTCTAGAGGAGTTCATCAGGTTGTTAGAGAGGTTTAGAATTGTGCTTGTTGTAGATGTTAGGAGGTGGCCTACGAGTAGAAGATTTCCATGGTTTGAACGCAGAGCTTTAGAGAGCGCTCTTCGGTCTAGGGGCATAGCCTATGCATGGCTTGGAGATCTCTTAGGTGGGTTTCGACCTGGTGGTTACGAAGCTTACATGGCTAGCGATGACTATAGGAGAGGTATTGAGGTTTTGAGAAAGCTGATAGATAGTGAGATGCGTGGATGCGTAGCTATTATGTGTAGAGAGAGGCTGTGGTTTCGCTGTCATAGGAGGTTCATAGCCGATACCCTAGCTAGCCTCGGGTACAGAGTTATCCACATAGTTGACGAGTCTAGAACCTACGTACATAGGCTTCGTAGAGCGGGTGATGTTGTTAGCGGAAGCTCTATAACCTCAGATACGTAGCACTACCGTAGGATTGAGGTTCATGCCGGATTACCCAAGGTTTATAGTGGACTCGATGCTTGGTCATGTAGCTAGGTGGCTACGACTCTTAGGCTACGACACACTGTATTTTAGAGATATCGAGGACTGGAAACTGCTTAAGATAGCTGAGGAAGAGGATAGGATTCTACTTACTCGAGATCTAGGGCTTTTTAGACGTGCTAGGAAGAGGGGTTTGAGAGCTCTATTCATTGAAGACCCCTCTATAGAGCGTGTACTAGCGCTTCTCTCCGCTAGGTATGGTATAAGGCTAGAGTTTGAGAAACACGATACTAGGTGTCCTGAATGTAATGCAAAGCTTAGATACACAACCTCACTCGTTGAGCTATCGGGTAAGGTCAGTAGCTACATAGCCACCAAATACAAGGAGTTCTGGGTATGCTCATCGTGTGGTAAGGTGTATTGGCAGGGTAGGCACTGGAAATCTATTGAGAAGAGCTTGGAGATCGCTAGGTATGAACGAGCGAAGATCCAGTCAAGGCTTAAGCCTCGCGAGAAAGCTGTTTCTATGGGGAATCTAGATGAGTCAGCCTAGTACTGTAGAACCTTCTCAGCTAACGCTAGAGGACGGTAGGTACTTGGTAAAGCTTGCTAGGAGAGCTATTGAGGAGTATGTAAGGTCTAGACAGAGGATTGCGGTACCTGAAGACGCTCCAGAGAAACTACGTGCACGGGGTATGGCTTTCGTAACCATTGAGAGAGTTGCGAGGGGTGTTAAGGAGCTTCGTGGATGTATAGGATTTCTACAGCCAGTATCATCCCTTTTGAAGGTGGTTATAGACGCTGCGATTGCGGCTGCTACTGAGGATCCGAGATTCCCACCGCTAACACCTGAAGAGCTTGATGATATCGTTATCGAGGTCTCTATACTATCCCTACCCAAACCAGTTAAGGATCCTCTTAGAGAGGTTGTTATCGGTAGACACGGTATCATAGTTATGCGTGGATGGCATAGCGGAACACTGTTACCCCAGGTACCTGTAGATCACTGCTGGGATACGGAGACGTTTCTAGCTGAGGGATGTCTAAAAGCTGGTCTTGCGGCTGACTGCTGGCTTGATCCACATACAAAGATATCGGTTTACGAGGCTGTGGTATTCTATGAAAAAGAGCCTAGAGGTGAGGTAGCCGTTAGATCTCTCGTAGATGAGTATAGGTCTAGGTGTCGATGGCTATTCGAAAGCTAGCTACCTCCTATTACTCTCTATAAACCTCCATATCTGCTCCTCGGACACTCTATACGGTTTCTCTGGAACACCTACTGGAACTATGTATAGTGGGTGTTCGTTTGGTTTAGCGCCTATTATAGCTCGTACAGCATCGTCGTAGAAAGCACCTACAACTACAGTTCCTAAACCGATAGCTGTTGCCTCTAGATATATGTTCTGACCTGCGTGACCAACCTCCATATAGACATAGCGATAGCCTCGCTCACCATAGACTCTGGTAGTACGTTCATACACAGCGCAGATAACGATGTTTATAGGTGCTTCTCGAACCCATTCCTGACCAAGAGCTGCTTGAGCTAGCTCAGCTCTTAGATCACCCTCCTTAACAAGCTCTATACTATGGCTATAGGGGTCGTAGCGATAGGAACCGGCCTTCAGATAGCTTCCATTGCCAAGCACAACCCCTTTCTCACCGATAACAACGTAAATTACCAGGGGGTATGTTGCACCAGCGCTTGGACAGGTTTTGAATCCTCTACGAGGGTCGGTAATACCGTAGGTAGCCCATAGAAGCTGAGAAAGCTGTTCAATTGTTAGAGGCTCATCTCGATAGCTACGTATACTTCTACGGTATGCAAGAGCCTCTTCAACAGATAGAACATCCCTTCTTATCCTAGGCATAGGTAGATAAACAACCCTATCCCGAATCTCAACTCGAGACACAGCCCCAGCACCAACTACCTGTTTCACTGAGCTAGGTATAGCTCTTCCCCTCTCCTCAAGAACATACCTAACCAAGCCATAGAGGGATAGCATAGCGATAGCGACAGCCATCGCCACGACTATAACCAGAGCAAAACCCCTAGACATACCCATCCACACATCTCAAGAAACTCTCTACCGAGACTACCAATAACCTTTCTCACCATATTTCCAACCACAACACCTCAATTAGCTGGGTCGATATGTAGACGTGCGGATCGGTATCCGATGCTCATCACGATCTCCGCTAAGCTCCTCAACACAGCTTGTCTACGGCGTTAAGAACCCTACGGTAATCACCATACCCATAGACTCGACCCGCTATCCCCTGCAAATAGAGCGCGATATTCATGGAGCTGAAAGATCTTGCTATTCAGAGCCTTAGGAACAGCAAAAGCTGTCTAGATCCCGACACAGTTAGTCTCACAGAACTATCTCTACATAAACCATCTCTAGTCTGGTCACAGCTAAGACCCTAACCGCGACTGAGAAACGCAGCCTTAAGGCATTACCTTATAGAGAAGGGGATAGAATGAAGGAGTTATTCTTGATTAATAGAGTGTGGAGAGCCGTCCATTCCAAGGTAGCTCTCCCTAAACAGCAGATAGCTATGGCAAGCAGTGAACACTATCTACTCATTCTACTCACTACCTAATAAGGTGCTCACTATGCATCATTAGCTAAGCCCTCTAAGCATTGATGAAGCCCCTTCTCGTTGTTGCTAAGTATTGTCAAGGGTTTTTCAGCTCTCTAAAACGAATCTATTGTGGTGCATGTCCTGTGTCTCTAACAGCTATGGATATTGTGAAGTTGTTTGAGGAGGATGTTGTTGCTCGTAAGAGGCTTGCTGAATTGCTTGTTGGAGAACCTGATATACGCTTAGCAATCATAAATGCTGTGTTGAGAGATGTAGCAACTAAGAGCGATATAGAGAAGCTAAGAAATGAGTTTCGGAATGAGATTGCGAGGCTTGAGCAGCGTATGGATAGATTAGAAGAACGTGTTACTAGGCTTGAGGAGAAGGTTTCTTCTCTTGATAAACGTGTTGATATGGTGTTCAAGTTTATGCTTATGCTAAACACACCGATATTGGTAGCAGTAATAGGAATACTGCTAAAGATGGTTTTAACATCATAGATGTCTGTGTTTGTTGTGCATACGCTTAAGCGAGATATGGTGAACATAATCGTTACTATAGGGAGAGCGCTGACCAGCGGTAAGTGTTTGTAAATAGCGTTCTAGCTAATGGTAATGAGCTTGTTGATAGCTTTAGAGAGTTTGTTGAGGAATCCAGGTTGTGAAGGATTAGGGTAGAGGCTAGGGAGGTGAAGATAGAGGGTATGTACATCAATGAAAAGTTTTATAGAGCGTGGTGAGGTTACCTTCTACACTTTTCATTAGTGTGAGTGTGGT
>DQTV01000068.1 GCA_015662595.1 Ignisphaera aggregans | reverse complement strand
GAGGTTCCGAAAAGCGTTGGTATCGAGATGAGCGTAGCTCTCTACGCTGGTAGTCACGATCTTGCTCTTGAAAGACTTGATGGTATCCTTAGGGAGAGGGGTATTCTGCTAGAGGTTAGCTGGACTGGATCTCTATGCGGTGTTGCAGCGTTAATGCTAAACGAAGCCGATATCGTTGGTATCCACATTCTCGATACCGAGACCGGTACCTACAACACCACCTACCTCAAAAGCGTTGGGCTTGGCGGAAGGGTAGCTATTGTTCGTGGATACGAAAGGCTTCAGGGATTTGTTACCAGAAAGCCTATGGATCTGGAGCACGTGATTAAGAAGCTGTTTAGCGGTGAGCTCACACTGATCAATAGACGGTTTGGATCTGGTACAAGGATTCTCCTAGACTACGTTCTTCGTACCTGGGCTAAGAAGCTAGGTATAGACCCTGAATCCATACCTCGTAGAGTTCGTGGGTATGATGACGAAGCTTCGACACATCTAGAGGTAGCTGAGCGTGTAGCTCGTGGAGATGCCGATGTGGGTATGGTTATAGCAGCTGCTGCAAAGCTTCATGGTCTGAACTTCATACCTATTGCTTGGGAACGCTTTGACTTCGCTATACCTGTAGACAAGCTCTCGAGCGCAGCTGTATCAACGTTCATTAACGTGTTGAGGAGTAGTAGCTTTATCGAGATCTTAAAGAGCTTGGAAGGCTATAGACTACCGAAAGATATGGGCAGTATCGAGTTCATCTAGCTCAGATAGCTATTCTTTGAGAATCTCGAAAATCTCGTCCTCAGTAAAGGGGCATAGAGCACTACGATCCTCCACTACGCACTGCAGTACTCGCTTCTTCAGCTCTCTACGTCTTAAATAGTTCAGGATCTTGCTCAGCAGCATGTAGATCACTCCACACTCCCACAAGTAGTTAAGGGCTTATTAAGGGCTTCCGAAACTGTGGTTCGCAACCGGTTCCATATATACAGAACTGATTTGAAGAGTTTTAACATCAGGATATATCTCGGGTTCTCCAACTGTTGTGCTGGTCGAGATCTTGAAGCTCATCGCTATAGCTTGTCAAAGCTCTGAACCCGACCCTTCGATGGTTGTGAAGATCCTTGAGTTCGTTAACGCCCTTGCTAGTAAATGTCGAGAGAAGCCCGTTATCTTGCTGGGTGGTTACTGGGGTTGTATGAGGTATGTTGCTGATCAAGCACTTAAGCTCGGGTTTACGGTGGTGATAATGCCTCCTATTGAAGCTGAGGATAGAGAGTTTCCGGATAGAGCTATAGTGTTGAGGACTGGGCTTAGCTATAGGCTTCGCAGTGTCGCTATGGTTAGGAGTAGCGATGCCGTTGTTGTTCTTGGAGGTGCTTCAGGAACCCTACAGGAGGCTATGACAGCTTACTGCGAAGCTAAGCCCCTATACGTGTTGAGGGGTACTGGACAGGCTAGTGATAAGCTTGAGGTATTCTCACCGTTTGTAGATGAGAGGCGGATAGTGGAGGTCAAGCTATTTGATGAGCCTAGAGCACTAGCCGAGGCTCTGTGTAGAGATATGGGGTTGGGGATCTAGCTCTTCGAAAGCTCAACACAGTTCGAAGGTGTATGATGTCTGAGAACCGTCTTAGCACTAGGACACGTCTTTAAAGCTGTGTTTTCGCATGCCCTAAACATACGTTTAAAAGTGTTTCAAAGTATTTTCACTGAGGTCCCTAGACTATGTCTATCGATATCCATGGTGTAGAGGGTGTTGAGTGAAGCACTGGCGCTGCTCATAGCTGTAGCCCTATCTGTTGTCGGCACTGTGTTCAAGTTCATAGCGTGGTTAGGAGGATCGATGGCAGCTCTTGTCGATGCTGCTACCTGCTTCGCTAGTATTGTAGCTGGTCTGGTTGCTCTATGGGCTTTCTCAAAATCTCGAGAGCCTCCAGATACAGAGCATCTCTATGGTCATGAGAGGTACGTTGTCTATGGAGGGATCCTGGTTATCGCTATATACTCGGTGGTTCTCGGTATGGTTGTCGATAGACTTCTCTACAGGGTTATAGATCTGGAGTACAGCGTTAGCATATCAGCACCTATCTACGTAGCTATAGGCACAGCCATCTACCTCATAGCGATCGCTATTGCTAGGCATGGAGGGCTTGTGGGAAGAACCTACGCTACGTTCATATCGTCAGAGGTTCTCGAGGGTGTGGTAACGATATGTGCTTCATTAGCTGGCTCCCTCCTAAGTAGCCTGATAGACTATGTCGGGGGATGGGTGCTCACTACGTATCTAGCCTACGAAGTGTTTCACGAACTTCGAGGCTATGAAAAGAGCTTAACCGATTGGAGTGAGCCACGGCTTGTTAAAGAGATCGAGGAGATGTTTAGGAGCGTGGGGATCGAGGTTAAGAGTATCAGACTCAGAATGGTTGTTCCACACCGCTATGTTGGAGATGCTGTGGTGATGGTGGGTAGAGACTACGATATTGAGAAAGCTCATGAGGTAGTAGACGATGTTGTGAGGAGGATCAGGAGTAGGCTGGGTATCGACATAACCGTTCACTACGAACCGCAGAGCAGTAGGGGGTAGACTGCGGAGCTCTCTATCGATGGTAGAGACAGAGGCTCTCTACGGCTTTAATCAGTGTGTAGAGAGCTCTGTTAAGCTTAGCTTCGAGACCTAGCTGTTCAGCATAGCGAATCAGAACACCGTTTATATAATCAACCTCGGTTCTTCTACATGCAACAACGTCCTGTAGCATCGACGATATGTTCTCCCCAGTCTCTCTAGCCACCCTAATCATTACCTCTCTAGGGTCTAGAGGAAGCTCAATACCAAGCCTCTTAACAACCTCTAAACCCTCTTCAACAATAGCTATGGCTAGCTCCTTTAGAGGGCTTTGAGCAACAACACCGTTCTTAACCTTTAGAAGCGCTGTAAGGGGGTTGATAGCTGCGTTTACGAGCAGTTTTAGCCATAGCCAACCGCGTAGGTTATCCACATACTCAGCATCTACCTCAGCATCTCTAAGACACTGAAGTACAGTGTCTACACATCGTGTTCTACCTAGGTAGCTACCAACATAGATCTTTCCGCTAGACGATATCACTACCCTATCTAGAGACGGTCTGTAGGCACCGAAGGTGACAACACCGTGAACAGCTCTATCACCAAAGATCTGGAGTGAGCGTTCGTAAGGCTCGATACCGTTCTGGAGAGTTACAACACATGGATCTCCGGAAATCCTCTTAGCAACGTTGAGAGCATTCTCAATATCGTAAGCCTTAACAGCTACGAATACTACATCGGCATCCCCAACACTCTCAAGACCCTCAACAACGTCTTCAGCAGCCAGTACCCGGGGTATGATGGTCTCTCTAACACCTCTAACCCTATCCTCAACCTCTATACCGTGAAGAGCGATCTGATCTCTACGCTCTCTATTACGGGCAATAAGCGTAACTCGATGCCTCTTCTTCAAGTAGAGATGTAGAGCTGATCCAACTGCACCACTACCAACTATAACCACCTCCATAAGCTTCCAGACCCTCAAACTTGCGAGTGAACATTCTTTCAATAGATATGGCGATCACCCTTATATTAGAGCTTAGCGTTAAATACCATAAGCGCTCTCGATCAACGCTATCGGGAGTTGAACGCTATGCAAGAACACCAGTTTACCTGGGGTATAGAGGCTCTGGATACGGTTCTTAAACCAGCTATAGCACCGAGGTCGACGATACTCATAGCCGGCAACCCGGGAACGGGCAAGACAACTCTTGCAGCAACTATATGCTATAGCAATGCTGTGAGGGGTAAGCCCTGTCTCTACATAACGTTTCACGAGGAGAAGGAGCGTTTTATCGATCAGATGAAGAGATTCGATATGGATTTTGAAGAGCTTGAGATGAAGAATATGTTCGTCTACCTACGACTTCCATTGGTAACCACCGAGGATGCGCTATCAGATATGCTGACTAGGATTACGAGCTCTGTCGAGAGGCATGGTGTTCGGGTAGTTGTTGTCGATAGCTATACACCTCTCGGAAAGGCTACGCTCAACGATATCAAGGCCAGGACGCTTCTACAGAACTTCTTCTACAACCTTGCAAAGACCATCAACGGTATTGTGGTGCTCATAGCTGAGGTCCCCATAGGTCAGGAAACCATAGCTTTGGGAGACATAGAGTTTGTAACCGATACCGTTATACTGCTAAAGCATAGAGTGGTTAGGGGACTTATTGAGAGAACGCTAGAGATTAGGAAAGCTCGTGGAGCTAAGATTACTCAGGCTGAGCTACCCTTTAGCATAGTCGATAAGCGGGGGATCGTTGTAATAGCGCCTCCACTCATAGAGAGATTGAAACCTCCTAGAATCGATATCAGGGTACTACTACCCTGTAAATCGCTTATGGAGACCATAGACCACCTACACCCTGGACACTATCTATACATCGTTGTGCCTCCCGATGCTCGAGGCTATAACTATGTACTCAAGCTCATCTCAGCGACGATATTGCTTAACAGACTACGTACACTCATCATAAGCTACTACTGGAGTCCTGAGGAGTTTACAGAGCTTCTAAACGAGATTCTTGAAGAGCTTGGTGGGTATGGGGCATGTGTTAAGAGGGGTGTGGATGCTGAAGCTCTACGCAATACGTTTAGAGAGTTGGTAGAGGTCTACAGTCTCAACCCGGCATCGATGAGCTTAGAGGAGCTTTACTCACACGAACTCGCTAAGATCGAGAGCTATAGACCTCAGCTAGTTGTATTTGATCGAACTGACGTACTCTCATCGATACACGGAGCTGTGGATATGGCAAAGCACTTTATGTATCTTCGAAACCAGCTTCTCTACCTAAGACATCGGGACGTACTTACCGTGAGGATAGCAGCTCTCGTTGATGAAGGTATGTATCGGAGGGAGTCGAGTATAGCCGATGCCGTGATAAGGCTTGAATACCGTGAGCAGGGCGCAATAATCAAGCCCTACCTATACGTATGGCGCTCAGGCCGCGATCCAAAGATTCTAGACCCCGACCTCATCCACATGTGTGTGGCCGAGATGGATAGGCTGATATGCGGTGAAGAGAGTGGATATACGAAGAGAGCGTAGACGTAGAGCTGTGGAGATCGATATACACTCCCTAAGGCTCTACATAAGGAGGTACGTTAGAGAGCATGCTATTGGCCTCTTCGAGGTTCTAAACGCACTCGCTATGAAGAGGTTTGGTAAGGATGTTGTATCGCTACTACTTACCGAACCCAACCGCCTTTACGAACTCGTACTAGAGTACTACTCAAGTAGAGAGGCTGCTCTGTTCACCATATCTAGGCTCTTCATAAGACCTCTCGTCATCAAGCTTGGTATTCTTGAGCGTGAAGATGAGCTTGTTGAAGCCGCTATCAACAACCCTAAGAAGTTTGTTGAGATACTTCGTGAACACGGTCTAGAGGTAGGTGTCTAGGTAACTGGTTTCCAAAGACCTTCTCTAAGGTCTATCAACAACGTGAAGTTTCTGAGGGTATCGAGATCAGGTTTCTCGATAGGAGTTCCACGAACATCCATAGCCCTGTAGATCACGTGGATCTCGTTACCGCATGTGCATAGACCTAGGAGAACAGGTTTTAGCTTTGGTGATTCAGAGGTATCTGAAAAACCTTCACCTCCAACAAGAGACGTCGCTTCACGACCGCCAAACACTGTTGATGTGTAGGTCACTCTAAGCTCATCTACAACACCATACCTAAAGAAGTGCCATAGGGTCTCCCCACCACCCTCAACCATGAGGATCCTGATACCGTAGTCAAGAAGTTTGGGAAGCACTTTGTCTAGGGGTAGAGGTGGTTCGGTATCTAGCTCAATAACCTCTACACCACGTTTTCGAAGCTCCGCTATCTTCGATCTATCACTTCTACTACTTGTAATCACTATGGTTGGGTACTGAGATACGTCTAGAATACGGGCATTGAGAGGTACTCTAAGTCTTCCATCTAGCACTACCCTATAGTAGCGAGGTCTAGTATGTGGAAACTCTTTCGGTCTTAACGTTGGGTTGTCTACGATAATCGTGTTGACACCTACGAGAACAGCATCAACTTTACTACGTAGCCAAAACTGTCTACGCTTATCTTCAGAACAGGATAGTTTGCTAAAACCTGTCCTACTAGCTATCCTACCATCGATAGTGGCTGTAGCGAACACCACTACGTAGGGTCTTAACCACGACACACTCAGCTCCCAGCTCTATAGCCTAGAGACCATGCTTTTGAGTAGCGATACAAGCTGTTCTCTAGGTACTTCGTACTCAGCGTTAAGCTCTACATCTCGATTGAGTTCGTGGCGAATCGCTATAGGGATCTCAACAACGTCGAAGACCTCTCTATCCAGTATAGACTCGCCTAAGTAGATAGCCTTCTGGATATTGAGTAGCCTCTTAACGATCTCCACAGCTTTTCTACGATTGCAGTGAGGTGTGTATATCTCTACGAACCCTGCTCTAGGATCGCTATAGACTAGAAGACCACTGTCTATAGCTAACTTAAGCGCTAGCTCTAGGTTCTCTCTATCGTTTTTCGAGAGATCACCACCCCACTCAGCTGCAAG
>DQTV01000110.1 GCA_015662595.1 Ignisphaera aggregans | reverse complement strand
TGGTGGCGCCGGGGTAGCTCAGCTGGTAGAGCGCGGGGCTGTTAACCCCGTGGTCGGAGGTTCGAATCCTCCCCCCGGCGCCAACCACTATTCTTCCTAGCGCACAACCTCGAGAAGAACGTTAGTGCAATGATGAGGCTCGAAAGGGTTGAGCTGTGATAGGCCCGCGCAGAACTGAGCGTCTTCAACGTATAGTGGTGAGTGTAACTGGGGCGAGCGGCTGTGTTCTAACGCTTAGACTGTGTGAAGTCCTTAGCTCACTAGGCTTGGAGATCGAGGCGGTGGTTTCACGTAGAGCACTCACTGTCGCTGACTACGAATGTGTATCGCGTAGCTGGTTCCTCTCTAAACTTAGGACATGGGTTAGAAACCTGTATAGCGATGATGAACTGGATGCTCCCCCTGCAAGCAGTAGTTATAGAGTGGATGGGTGTGTAATTGTTCCAGCTAGCATAAATACCTTAGCTAAAATAGTTAGCGGTATAGAGGACAATCTAATCGTGAGAACAGCATTGAATGTTCTTAGAATGCAGAGACCCCTTGTAGCCGTTATAAGGGAGTCACCTCTTGGTGTAGTAGAGCTCAGAACGCTATACATGGCTGCTAAGATGGGAATATCCATAGTCCCCGCGGTTGTGGGATTCTATGCACATCCTCAAACCATTCGAGACGTGGTAGACTTCATAGTCGGTAAGGTACTCGATGTTCTGGGGATAGAGAACGAGTTGTATGCCAGATGGCACGAGATTAGACTCAATAAATCTCGCTCTCGAGATCCTTGCCAAATCCTCTACGAGCCAGAATCCCCTTAATTCGCGCCATCTCGAGCTCCTTCTCTATCTCCGCCTCAAAGCTATCACTAGGCTTACGCTCTCGCCCCCTCAATGCGTGGAGGCATCTACCATCGGGAAGCATGTTCTTCGCTGCGCAAGAAGAGTATTGACATGACGCCACTATACAGTTGTCTCCTACCCACGAACAGTAGGCAACTACTTTTCCGTCCTCTAGCTTTAGCATCAACGCGTTTTTGGCACAGCGGAAAAGCGGGCACGAAGGATCACAACGCTCTCCACGTGGTGATGGCTTTGCCTCACGCTGTACAACTCTTTGCGTGTGTACGTGATGTCCACGCTGTACTCTTGTACCTCTACCTCTTTCAGAATCGACTCTGCGCGGCTCGAAGGTCTGTGATTCAGCTCCCTTCCTCCCCGGTCTTACCAAACGCGTTCACCATATAGCTCTGCTATACCGCAAACTGCTATCAACTTCTACAGCTTGACCCACTTAAAAACCAGATAGTTGATAGTTTTCAACTCCAGATCGACAATCGCTAGCACAGTCTTCTTCCGTACGCTATGGCTTACCCTTCCTATGCGAACAATAGATATGGGGTCCATCTCCTTACCCGCCCTGGCGACCATGACTACGTAGGGAGCGTGCTCATACCCAGGCCCAATTTCGTACACAGCAAAGTCTGCCCCAAACTTGAGTCCAGAGCGCACGATATACCCGCGTCTTCGTAGATCCTCGTACACTATGTACTTAACGTCGAACTCTGGAATCTCCGTCTTCGCATACTCTTCAAGCTCACTGCAGGTAGCCTCTTTGCCGTGGATCAAAGGCTTGAGCACACCCTGTTTACACAGGTATAGGGCTTCGTATAGGGAGAGTATGAACGGCCCTCTGTATTCAGTTTCGGGCTTCGGCTTCTGTACGCCAAATGGTTTTCCGAAGAAGCGCTTAAACAGTTCGTTACCCACTCTCTCATCAAGTATAAGTGCCTTTGTACCTGTGATTATCGCCTTTACAGGTTCTAGATTCTGTGTAGAGCAATCCATCTTAGACCCTCCGCTACATGAAGTAGTGAGCGCATCGATTCACTCAGCTTCTGGAAAAGATCTCGTAGAATGACTAGATTGAACAGGGGTATCTTGTCATGTCTTGAGATAAGGGTTAGATATAGATCTCGATACATCAAATCGCACAGATCTTCATTCCTTAGAACCTCGTCAACATTTTCCAGAACTTTGCTGGCGTTCATGGGTAGTAATTGCGTTGCTGTTGCTAACTGCATAATTGAGCTCCGCACGTAGTCAACGAGTTTCTGCATACCCAGAACGATATCGTCATCAACACAGGCTCTAATCTCAGCGAGTTCAACAAGGTGAAAACATACAAGCTCTATGATCTTTGCAAGCCTTAGAAGCTCAAGATACAATCTAGCGTATACATCTCTGTGCTGAAGACCGATACTGACACGCACTAGGTAAGACATTGCGTGTCGATAAAGATCTTCAAACTCTCTTCTATATCTATGAACTCTTTCAAAACGTGTCTTCAGGGCTTCGTATCTACCGTGGAACAGATCGCTCATAGCATCGTACAGCTCGCTAACCTCGTCGTGCAGCTTGACCAATAGCTCACGTAAGCGCTCTACTATATTGCTCTCAGCCATCGTTAAGCGAAGATACTCCGACTCAGGCTTAATGATGTCCTCACTCATATTTCATGGCCTCGTCGCTCTAGACCCTAAAACCGCTCTGTAATATAAATACATTGTTGAACTGTTATCTCTTGGTTTTATCGAATAGCTTATGTGCTAATTGTCGTAGCTGTTCAAGATGCTCTAATTGGGCATGAAGGTCTTCGACGCCTATAATCGTATTAGAATCAGTTAATATGTTGTGCCACAACTCAAGCTCTTCGTTAACAGAGACCTCGCTTATGAAGAAGGCTAAGAGATGAAGGCGCTCACTTGCTTCACCATCTAGTGCATCGAAGTGGCTATACTCATTTAGTTGCTCCAAAAGTTTCCTAATGGCCTTAGAGGCCCTCAGCAGCTTAGCTATAGAATTCCTCACATCTTCGTCTGTTGCTGCGCCACGACGGTATTCGCGTAGGGCCTTCTTACACTGCTTAACCCTCATGCTATGTCTATTTACTGCTAGCTCAAGCTTTTTAATCACCTCATTTACTTGCTCAATCATGTACTTGAAGCCCTCCGTACAGTGCAGATACTGTTATCTGCTACACCATTCTGACGCATCAAGTCGGGATTGACGAGAATACAGTTGTAGGGAACGTTGTCGTCTATCACTGCATGGAATCTAAACCGTTTACGTCCAGCCACAGTGATCTCTACATACTCCGTTATGCCAAGCTCCTTAGCAAGCTGTGGTGATATCTTTGCTTGATCGGCAGGTGTGTCAGGATCGTATCGCAGCCTTATTCTCTTCTCGCTAACCTGCATCTGACGCTGACGACCATACAATACTGCGGGAGGCGGTATTACGGCAACTAACTTCTTCACGTCTACCTTCTCCCTTTGTGTCTCGCTACCCTCACCACCTTCAGGTTTCATGCTTTCGCTCTCTGCGCTCACACGCAATCCCCCATGGCTACTAACCCTGAAGACCAGATTATAAGCTTAGGTTTTGAAGAAGCACTGCCTTTATGGGTTAGAGCCAACTATGGGGTAGCCTAACGACAATATATTCTCCCCTTTAATTCCTCGCTCTATCACTTTAACCACGTCGGAAATCGGTACCCGTATCTGTTTACGGGTATCACGATCCCTTATCGTGACATCGTTACGCGTAATACTATCGTAATCAACGGTTATGGCAAAGGGAACCCCTATCTCATCTGCACGAGCATATCTACGCCCTATAGACCCACTCTCATCGTAAATGACGTAAAATCCGGCTTCCTTAAGCATCTCATATACCTTTCTAGCCATTTGTACTATAGGCTCCTTTTCGACGAGTGGAAATACAGCTACTTTTATGGGTGCAATGCGTGGCGGGAGTTTGAGCACAATTCTACCATCCTCCTCGGTATAAGCGTACTCTAATGCTACGTAGAGAAGCCGTTCAGCACCAAATGAAGGTTCGGCTACGTGGGGAACGAATTTTTCTACCGTTTGCACTTCTTCCTCCTCAATCACCGTGAACACATCCTTGGGAAGTGCGATACCCTCTATAACGACGTTATCTCCGGGAGAGGTTTCGATGAGCTTGAGAAGCTCGTCACCTTGATACTTGGAAAGCACCTTAAAGACCTCGCGTGCTTGCGGTCCAAAGATCTCCAATATGCGTTTCTTATCGTATTTAATTACTCGCTTCTTAACACGTACTGGCTCTGCTAGGTGACGTATAGCGTATAGATCAGCCTTGGTAAACTTCATATGGCGCTCTAGGTCATAGGTATGCCTATATGCATGCCCTGAAACCTCCAACTTGCCCCACTTGTCTACAATTACTATCTGATCGAATGTTTGTTTGGAGTAGTGTGCGAGTTCTTCTGGTAGCTTTTCCTCGAAGTACATTCTGTCTAGGGGAACGCCTAAAGCATGCACAAACCTATTAGCTATGCACATCCAATACGCTAGCCAGGGACTTAATATTATCTTGCTCTCATAGGCTTCAACGGGTGTTATCTCTATGGGTTTGTCTCCTCCTCGTCTTCGCTCTTCAGCTGTGAGAATGCGGATCTTATCATCCTGGCATCTGTGGTAAAGGATATCCGCTTGCGGATTTTTGTCATCGTAGAAGAACTCGATCTCCATGATTGTAAACTCACGTAGCCTTATAGGTCCTTGCCTAGGTGAAATCTCATTACGTGCTACGCGCCCTATTTGTGCTATGCCTAGAGGGAGTTTGCGACGCATTACCTCATACACACGCTTAAAGTTTACAAACATTCCCTGTGCAGCTTCTGGTCGTAAATACGCAAGGTTCTCTGGAGAGTAAGGCCCTATGTACGTCTGGAACAACAGTAAGAACTTCCTAACCTCAGAAAGCTCACCACCACAAGCAGGGCACCGGATATTCTTCTCCTTAATTATAGTGTTGAGTTCCTCTAGTGTAAGCCCTTCAGCCTCTATTCCAAGAACATCCTTAATTAGGTGATCGGCCCTGTATAGCCGCCCACACCTCGTACAGCTAACAGCGAAGTCCGTGAAGTGCTCTTCGTGACCACTGGCCCTAAGAACGTGAGCAGGTGTTATTATGGGGGTCTCTATCTCAACAACAAACTCCTGATGCTGTTTTACAAAATACTCACGCCACAGCTCAACGATGTTATTCTTGAGCAGCACGCCTAGCGGTCCTAAGTCGTAAAATCCTGCAACACCTCCATAGATTTCATATGATTGCCACAGGAAACCTCTTCGCGTAGCTAAATCCATCACCTTATCGTATTTTGAAATAGTATTCAAACTGCATCCCGTCAGTTCTACGTCCTCCCTAAGCTCTGACTTTATAAGGTTTAAAGATATATACTTGCTGTTTGTCGCCAACTTCTTGGGCGAGGATATGTCATTGCCCTACGTGGTTAGCATAGGCGATGACATGGCGTTTCTTGGATACCAAAGAGAGGCTGATAGGACACCCTTCGTAATCATCGGCGTGCCCTACGATGAAACTACATCTTACAGAGCCGGTGCGCGATGGGGCCCTATAGCTATACGTAAGATCTCTAGATCTCTTGAAACGTGCTCTTTACTAACAGGGATAGATATGGAATCGATAGGATTTCATGATGTTGGTAATGTGGTTCCTGACTTAGGTAATGTGAAAAGCACCCTTGATAAGTTAAAGGATGTAACTGAGATGCTGTTAAAACGAGGGAAGAGAATCTTTGTTTTTGGTGGTGACCACACAATTACTTACGGAACATACGCTGCTCTATCCTCAATACATAGTTCAGCGCATTGCCTAGTTGTATTTGATGCGCATTTTGATCTGAGAGACTCATTGTTTGGATCCAAGTTTAATCATGCTACGGTCGTTAGACGTATCGTTGAGAACCTCAATCCTAGTAAACTTCTCTACATAGGAGTTAGAGCCTTTAGCTCCGAGGAAGCCAGATATGTATCCAACCTCGTTCGACAAGGGTTAGCAGAGGTTGTATATGCAATGGATGTTCATAAGCGTCTATCTCAATATGCAGAGCAGCCTGAGGAAATGCGATTTAGAGAGGTACTAGATGGATGTAGAGAGCTCTATGTATCGATTGACATGGATGTGTTTGATCCAGCATATGTTCCTGCTGTGCAGACACCTGAGCCCCTAGGCTTATCTCCATGGCAATTCTTCGACATTGTTAAGACCCTAATAGATAGTAGAGTACGTGTTGTGGACATTGTTGAGCTTGCTCCTGTGTACGATGTAGGCGAGATATCGTCAGCCCTAGCAGCTCGCATAGTTATCGAGATCGCCGCTCTGATAGCTAAGGACATGGGGCTCGGAAAGCTATGCACCGGAAACTAACGTCGAAGCCATTAGAAATGCGAAGGAAGCACGGTTAGGTGTTTGGTAGCCGGGCGGGGATTCGAACCCCGGTCACGGGGGCCAGAGCCCCGCATCCTTGGCCGCTAGACGACCCGGCTTCCAGCACTTGGGTCTCTAGCTCAGCTTAAAAAGGTGTTGTGAGCATAGCAAAAAGAAAAGTTTATAAGCTTTGTGGCAAAAAGCTTAAGTGTCAGGTGTTCACCGTGGTGATAAGACCCTCGGAGCCATCGCCGGAGGATGTTCTAGCCAAATGTCCTAGTGGCGATGTTGTGTTTGATGAAGTTAGAGGTGAGTGGATCTGTGCAGACACTGGTGAGGTTATAGCTGAGCATGTAATCGATCGAGGACCCGAATGGCGAGCATTCACTGCTGAAGAGAAAGAGCGTCGCAGCCGTGCAGGAGCACCGCTGACAGCTACACTTCATGACAGCGGTCTCTCTACAGTCATAGACTGGTATGATCGTGATGCAACGGGTAAGAAGCTTGACCTTAAGAAGAGGCTAGAGCTCATCAGG
>DQTV01000069.1 GCA_015662595.1 Ignisphaera aggregans | reverse complement strand
CATGGCGAAAAAGATGAGTTTGGAATGGCATGGCTTCCTCAGCTCTTCATCGATATTGAAGGTCGGATAAGACCTATACTCACCAGACTGCCAATCGATGAGAGAACGCTCTCTATAGATCTTGAAAAAGCAAAGAATCAGGTTATTGAGGTACTAAAATCGCTAGGAATTAACATAGAAAGCTAGGACCCTATTTCTCGCCCTCCATTTCCTCATTACTCTCCTCTTTTTCTTTGCCTAGCGTTATCGACTGTGCTAGCCTCTCTAACTCTTGCTCAGTATAATCGTCAACATACGGAGCCACTATGAATACCTTTGAATCTACCAGCTCCTCTCCCATCCACTGATTCTCGAAACTTATCACGTATAGCGGTATTTCGAAGACTGCTTTATCTCCCTGTCTTCGTAGATTGAACTTCGAATAGAGTAGGTATTGCTCCTTAGATATCGGTAGCTTTACCTGCATTTCGTGGCTATGCCTCATGACAATAAGATCCGACTTCTTTGGATCCCACAACTCAAGAGCTTTCTTAACAACATCCTTCAGGATCGACGATATCTCTCCCTCAACAACGTTTTTCTCTTTAACTTCACCGTATTCAGCTCTCAGGATTAGTATCCTCATTTGTCAGTGCACCACAATCATATAGAAGTTAATACCGATAAAAGATAAAAATCTGTTTGGCTACCCTACGGTATTACAATGGCTATTAAGATGAGGAGGACTCCAAGCAAAGTCATCATAGTTATGAATTGCTTCACCTTCATATGCATGACAAACCTGAAGAACTTCACAACGCCTACTGCTAGATAGCCTATCGCTATAGCAAGTAGAATTCCTATACCGATTACTGCGAATGCATAGGATAGCGAGCTTACCCATGAAAATGCCGATGCGAGCGACGATACTATTTCCTTCACTACCTCCAAACCCATAACTCAGCCCATCTATGAATTTAAATTCTGATAATATTATAAGAAGTGAGACTGTTGCTATGATGAAGGTTAAAAGCGCTGACATGTGATGAAGGCCTGCCACTGAGCGTAATAGCGATCTATTCACTGACTATATTAGTCGGTGACTTCCCACGATCTCCTCCCATGATATGTTGAACGGCGTAAATAGCTGCTCCAACGCAGATTTCATAGCTTCTAGGTACTTCTGAGGATCGATCTCCGCCACCTTAGCTAGCTGAATAGGCTTTACACCGTCTTTGCCCCGCACCTTTACAAACGTTATTACATCGCCTGGAGCTATCTGAACTCCGTATCTCTGCAACTGCAGTGCTGCCTTCACATGCTGCGGCGTACTTCGTTTGTACTCAGATAGCGGCTTCGTTAAGCCTACGCGAAATGCTACTTCATCTAGAGTCAGTATCTTGTATCGCAATCGTATGTACGCATCAAAGAGCTTTTCCTTAATCTTCCCAATGACCGCAAATGCATCTTCGGGGTTCTCTATCGAACTTATATCGTTGACTATATCGAGGAAGAGCCTCTTTATGAAGTCCGGTGTATTCCTCTTCTTACCAACCATACCCTTTATATCAACACTTCCATCAGCTCTAACACCGATGTAGTTCTTCTTTAATGCAAACGCTACGAACTTGTACACCTTATCGACCTCCAGTTCTAACCCAAACTCCTGTTCAACCCATTTACGAAGCTCTTCTAAAGCTTCAGGTGACGGATTCCATACGAAGAGTGAATCGGTATCACCGTATAGCACCTTAAGTCCTAGCTCCTCTGCACGCTGAATACTCATCATGATGACTCTTCTACCAAGAGCTGTCACGCTCTCGGCTACTGATGGTGCATAGAGCGGGAATGTTTCAGCACCGAAAACGCCATATGATGCATTGATGTATACCTTCATAGCCCGCTGAACAACATCATACCAATTCCTAAGTTCGTCCGGAATATTTCTATCCTTAGCCTTCTTCTTATAGATCTTGACTCTGAAGTCTCTTAACAGACCCACTATCTGCGCTGTTATTCCTGGTCTATCGAAACAGACTTTGTGGATAGCGTTACCCTTCTCATCTACTATAACCCTCACATCCTTACACATACCTTCCGGAGGATCTATTGTTTCATAGCTTAGATTCCACCTCATTATAATGGACGGATATAGTGAGGCATAATCAAGAACTGCAACATTGAAGAACACTCCACGGGGAGGATCTATTACTATAGCGCCAGCATATTTCTTACCCTTTATCACGGCCTCAGTAAACTTCTTACCCTTCAACCTTCGTATATCCTCCTTCCTAGGTATCAAAATTCCTCTTCGCCTATGCTCCCAATAGAAGAGATTCTTAATCCATACAGACACGGTAGTTCTAGTCACATCCTCCAATCCAAGCTTACTTATGCGCATAAGTAGTAGTATCAGCTTCCAAAGCAGTTCCTCAGAGAATAGCGTTAATTGAAGTGTAAGCTCGGCATCCCGTAAATTGTACTTTACAAGCGTAAGGAGATCTAATCTACCTATATCCTCCTCATGTAGAATCTTTCCATAGCCAAGCAGCGCCTGAGCAACAGCATCAAGTGTTACCTCTTTATACTTACCTTCAAATGCATATGCCTGTATTGCTTTGTTATCTAAGAACTTGTATAGATCTACATGCAGCCCCGTTAGTAACTTTACCTGATATTCTTGCCTATTACCTTTAGAGATCACCTTTAAACGTATTGGAATATGCTCCTTTGGAATACCGAGTTTTTGTGCTCTGCGATACAGATACCTAAAGTCGAAGTTGTCACCGTTAAAACTCAGTATTATAGGGTATTGGGATATGATATTAAAGGTTTCTAGTATTAGTGGCATCTCGCTATCGAATATCTCTATGTCTACATCACCAACATCCTCAACCTTCGATACCTTAATATTCTCCCTATACAGAACAAGTACTTTTCTCAAACCATCGTTAGCTGTCATAGCCACACTTATTACCGGATACTCAGCGTGTTCAGGAGGCGGAATACGACCTGCATATGGTGTGTATACCTCGATATCGATAGCTAATCTACGCGGCGAAAACCATCTAGCTTCAAATAGCTTCATCAACGACACTGCCAACTCAATTGTTTCACTATCCTTTTCATCCATACCTAAAATCGATGTTACCTGCTTTTTGAGTTCAGCTAAGTCTAGCTCTATCACTTCACGAATCTCCGTGCCTTCTATAGAGTACTCTATACCCGGTACCAAACCTCTATCATAGATATAGTTGATGTGATATCTTATGTCGGCTTCCCATGCTATTGGAACTTTAGATCTGAGAAATCTAACCGCGAGGGGATCTTTAGTTACGATCTTAGTGAAGTATCTCTTTACTCCATAGAGCAGATCAATCTTTTCTACAACCTCAACCCCTTCAAATGAAGGATGTCTAACGATTTCAGGCATTTTACTAACTTTATCCGGTGGAAGATCTGTAAGGAAGTATGGCTTGTGTCCAGTCTTGTCATACCAATACACTAGTTCATTGTTATCCGTATCGTATAGTATGAGTACCGCCTTTCCACGCTCACCATCATAATCAACATCGAGTAAGAAAGCTCTCTTAACGTTCGCAACCTCCTTACGATCTCTTATAAATTTGACAGTTCGCGGATTTTCAATATTGACACTCGGAGAAATAGTTACAAGAATATCAGCATGCTTGAACAGTTTACTACTCTGTTCATGCTCAACATGTCTAGATGTCACTTTTATGCCAAACTCCTCCTTACTAATAACGTTGCCAACTGCCTCTGAAACGGAATCTACATTTTGCGATTCTACGCTTTTTGAGTCTGTGGATCTGCGTTCACATATAGAAGGTGTCGTATCTATAGAGCCTTTCGATGACGATGACGTAGGAATCGTTTGATTCGTAGTAGTTAGAACATTTCCAAAACTCTTAACACTACCTCCTCTATCCTTATCTCCGCTACCTCTATCCTTATTGTTCTTGGCTATGAAATCTAGCAGTGTTCTGTATCGCGCCATAGTAAGCACCATCAGTTACTTAAGCTTACCACAACCAAGCCTCTGAATATATTATGTCGACAATACTTAATAAGCACATAGAGTCAGCGTTAACTACCAGTTTTGAATCGATGACTACTCAGCGGTAAGGAAATGAGTAGTGTGCTTCGTACAGCGCCTTACGCTTATCATATTCATCACGTAACATAATCTTCCTCGCCGGTACTCCAGCAACAACTGTGTATGGTTCCACACTTCGAGTAACAACAGCGCCTGCCGCTATTACTGCTCCACGACCTATCTTCACCCCAGCGACTATGGTAACATTGGCGCCTATCACTACATCATCTTCAATCACAATCTCTGCTATTCTACCACTTGGGGGATATCTATCGTTTGTAAACACGACTCGCGGTCCAATGAATACGTTAGATCCTATTCGAACTCCCGGAGGTATATAAACACCACTTTGAATGTTTGTGTTTGACCCTATAATCACTTTCCCATCAATTATTGTTGAGGACCCTATTTTAGAGTTGCAGTCAATGTAGCTTTCTTCACGTATTAGTACATTGTGCCCTATCTCAACTCTATCTCTTAGGGTAACACGTTCATATATCACAGTTCCAGACCTTATTATACATTCCCTTCCTATACTAACACCATCACTAAGATCATCATACTGCTCATCAAGCTGATCATAGCTTTGCACAGACCGCATAATGTCAACAATCTTACGCCGCGTAGGGTAGCCAACAACTACGTTGCTATCTATAACTGTATTATCGCCAACTATGGTATTACCATAGAGTTTGGCTCCGTAACCTATGCGAACATTCTTACCCATCAAGACCTTCTTACCTATAAACATAACGATCACAATTCAGCGACGTGCTCTACATCTAAATTATATAGCCTTCAGAGTATTGATAAGCGTTGATAAATAAAGCAATAGCCACTCCTACCTGTAAAACCCACTAATATAGGCTCGAACGCTAGTACCAGTCTACATCAAGGCTTTTATACAGTTACTCAACATCTCGTTATCCATGATAATAACTGTTCTTACGTTAATAACAGCTGGAACTTTATATTGTGCTTGAGATAGTTAAGCTGACATCAGGTGAGGTAGCGTGAAGAAGTACGTTTTTAGCTTTGAGGAGGCTGATCCTGAAAATAAGCGCTTATTTGGTGGAAAAGGAGCGAGCTTAATACTAATGACAAAACTTGGACTTCCAGTGCCCCCTGGCTTTATAATAACGACTGAGGCTTGTGTAGACTTCTATGCTCCTCACAAGAGTGAAATTGATCGTTTAGAAAGCGAGCTTGCTAAGAACCCCCCACCTGAAGTACGAGACCAGATTATCAAGAAGATATGGGATCTAATCAACACACTGAGCCTACCTGAAGGTCTGTGGGAACAAGTAGTCAAATACATGAAGCTATTAGAGGAGAAGACGGGCAAAAGGTTTGGCGATCCCTCCAACCCGTTATTAGTCTCAGTACGTAGCGGAGCTCCTATCTCAATGCCTGGTATGATGGACACAGTGCTTAACCTAGGGCTAAACGACGAGGTAGTAAAGGGATTAGCACAGATATCTCAAAACGAGTGGTTTGCTTACGACGCATATCGCAGATTCTTGAATATGTTTGGCCGTATAGTATTGGGAGTAGACGAGAAGTTCTTTGCATCAGAGTTCGAAAGGCTTGAAGAGGAGTTCAAGAAGGAGGTAGAGGCTAAGTATGCTGATGAGCTTAAGAAGATCAAGGAGCAGTACCCAATGTATACACTCCGCCTCGATGCTCAGCCTCCAAGAGAAGTAGCTCCTAATATATGGCGTCTATCTGTAGACTATTTAAAGAGGCTCGTTGAGAGATACAAGGAAATAATTCGAGAGCATTGGGGTGAGTTTCCACAAGATCCTTGGAAACAGCTTGAACTTGCTATAAAAGCCGTATTCAGGTCGTGGATGAATCCAAGAGCGATATTCTACAGAATAATGAACAAGATAACCCCAGATATAGCTCACTGCACAGCCGTTAACATAGTTACAATGGTATTCGGAAATATGGGATGGGATAGCGGTACAGGTGTAGTATTCAGTCGCGATCCTGCAACGGGAGAGAACAAACTGTATGGCGAATTCCTACCAAATGCACAAGGCGAAGATGTAGTTGCTGGTATAAGGACGCCCATGTCTATAGAGGAATTCAAAAAGCTATTCCCAGAGCTCTATGAACAGCTTGAGAGAGCCGCTAAGATACTAGAGAAAGTCAATAAGGATGTGCAGGACAT
>DQTV01000082.1 GCA_015662595.1 Ignisphaera aggregans | reverse complement strand
TTCAAGAGGAGAGTGTACGTGCTTACTGCAGAGGGGTATAGGCTTGCTAGTGAAGCGTTAGAGAAGTTGAAGAGTATTGCTGAGGCTATTAAGAGGGATTTAGAGAGCGGTAAAAGAGAGTCCATAGATATGCTAGCTAGTCAATGGGGCTATGTACTACCTCTCTTGATGTGGCTACACCTGATAGATATACCCCTCCTGACCATGTTAGCTTTGGACACCGCTATGCATCCTATCGATGTAGAGGATCAAGAAGTCGATATGGGTAGCGATATGGATATAGATGTTGACTACGTTTAGAGGTTTAGCTCAGCTAGAAGCTCATCGAGATCTACAACACCAATACCTATAAAGCTGTCAGCAGCTCCATAGACAAGCACAAGCTTGTTGTCTACGATACCACCACCTGTTGGAAAGACAACAAGTGTTCTGTCTCCGTATATCTCATGCGGATCCCTAGGCTCCATTATGTAGCGCTGGGTAACTCTAGTGACTATAGGCTTCCCATCCTCAAGCTCTACCACAGCTGCGAATGCTCTATACGCAGTGTCATACCTATCTACACCATGGAGGATAGTTAACCACTTACCCGGCTTGATCTCATACAGTGGTGTACCCCACCCTGCCTTCCACTCAAACCGTGGTACATACATCATTACTCTAGAGTCGGAGATCTCAACCACGCGGAAGCTCTGAGGTATGTCAATTCTACTCGCAAGCAAGATGAACACTCCCTCCTGACGCTCCATAGAGTGGGAGAGCAGAAGCATCTCGTAGCCCTTGGGATTGATACCCTCGAGAATCCCTCTACATAGCGATGATGTTGGAGGCCTTATGTTCGGTCTATGGAATAGCCACACACCCTTATCGCCAAAGTCCGCTACAAACGCATCCTTATCGCTGTACACAGCACTGCATACGCTAGGCGATATCATGAACAGAGCTCTCTTCTCCCACTCTACACCATCTCTACTCATAGCTAGAAGCGGTAAGGACTTGTGTGTCCGTGCATGTTCATCGAAGAAAGCAATGGTTCTAGCTGAGTAGACCATAGCAACTCCATTCGATATAGGGCTTACACGAGGATCTTCAGTACCCCACATATCGTACCTACTCGATGGATAGACAACAAGCCTAGCTCTAAACCTCTTCTTAGCGAAGCTACCATCGAGAACCTCCTCAATAGGTATCTCGAACAGTGCGATAGAGCTGATATACCTGTAGTAACCAAAGACCGTACGTGCATAGACTCTCAACACATTCTTCTCTATATATGCTCCCGGATTGAATATGGTTATCGGGCTAGCCTCGTAGTTCTCGATCTCAACCATCTTAGGGGATATGAACCCGAGTCTCTTAACTATGTCCTTCGTTTCAAACCGTCTACTAAGTGTAACTTCTAGAGCTGTACGAGTCTCCTCAACCATTTTACCCTACCATCAACGCCATGGCAGACCAAGGAATATAGGCTCAGCGGTATTGAGCGTATATAAGCGTTACACTCAATCAGTGGGGGATTCTCATCATGTGCTCAGAGACAGATCGGTTCATCATGACAGAGCTCCGTACTCAAGATCCAATGCTTTGGTGGGGTTAAGAGATAATATGTGTATATAGCTCCTCACCTCGTTACTAAACCAGCTATACCTCTCCTGAGATACTTCTGAATTGCAAAGAATACCGCTATTATCGGCACTGAGTAGAGTATTGAGAACGCTGATAGCTTACCATACTCAACACGTCCATACTCACCAAAGAAGAATCTAAGTCCTATCGATGCCGTCATCAGCGATGGGTCGCGGATTATCATCAGCGTTATCACGAACTCACTCCACACAGTAACGAATGCTAAGAGCCACGCTGTCACTATACTAGGTGCTGCGAGGGGTAGTGTTACTCGTAGAAATGCTCCAAGCTTTGTACACCCATCGAGCATAGCAGCCTCTTCATATGTTGTTGGTATAGCTCTCAACGAGCTTTCGAGGATTAACAGCGTGAATGGGAGTACGAACGCTGATAGCACTAGTATAAGCCCGTGGAGAGTGTTTATCAGACCCCACATTCTGTATAGAACCATTATCGGCAGCGCTATTATTATAGGGGGTATAAGCCTCAAGACTACGAATAGCGATAGCATAGCCTCCTGTCCTCTAAATGGAAATCTAGCGAATACGAATGCTGATAGAAACGATATGATGGTCGCTATTGTGGCGCTTGCAGATGAAACTATTATAGAGTTGAGTATCCACTGATATGGGTATACCATCCCCACGGGTCTGAATAGCTCTACAAAGTTCCTAAGCGATGGGTTTGTCGGTATCTCTAGACTTGGAGTTGCATATGGATTGAAAGCGGATACGAAGAGCCATAGGAGGGGTAGTGAGAAGAACGCTATTATCGCTATCATGAAGATCGTTGCTATCAGAGCATAGATCCTGAGCTCTCGCACCGTAATCACCTCGTGATCCTGCTTAGCACTCGGAAGTATGCGAATATGAGCGCCAAGACTATGAGGAACATTATGTTTGAGGCTGCTGAAGCGAGAGCTGGATCGAATGCCTGAACAGCTTGTTGATACACGTACAGCGTCCAGAGGATGTCTCCTCT
>DQTV01000127.1 GCA_015662595.1 Ignisphaera aggregans | reverse complement strand
GGTCTACAGCCTTGGGATACACCTCAACAGCCTTTGAGCGGTATGCAGCGCGAGCAATAGCGTGAGTACCGGCACTAGCCAGTACGTACTCCACCATGGCTACGACTATGAATGCTCCAACCATGAACCACCTATAGTGACCTAGAAACTCACAGCCAGCAGCGATCAGCGCAACACCTATCATCGGTACGAAAGCCCCTCCAACACTTCCTATCGTAAGGGCGTGGAGCCTTAGATAGAAGTTCTGAAATCGTAGCATCAGTATAGCTGCAATTATATCGCATGCAACCCCGATAGCGACCAGTATCTGTCCAGCTATCACGAGTATCCACTCGATAACGGTAGCCATTCTACTCACCTATTTCGCGAGCTCGAGGTACTTGGCTACGTATATATCGAGAGCGTATACCCAAAGCACCAAGGACTAGAGCTGATGGTATCATTATCGGTGATTTGAAGAGGATGCTCAGAACAACTAGGAAGGCAGCTAGATCGTAGCTTAGAGCATCGACAGCGATAATCATGTCTGAAACCGTTGGACCACGAACGATCCTAACCGTATACAGTAAGAAAGCCGCTACGTAGAAGAGCATCGCTATGGTTATGAAGCTTGTCACTCAGTTCTCGAGCTCCGTAACACCGAAACCTTGTCTCACATACCACGGTGTGATGTTAAACCCTAGTTCTCTACCAACGTTGTACGCTATGGAGAGGCTATGCCGAGGAATACCGTTATCTGGACTCGCATCTCGAGATGAACGTTCCTAAAGCTATGATGAGAGTCGATACTATTAAGACCCATAGAGGTATTGGAATGCCTAACCATGTCGTTATAAGTGCCTTCTTAGCTCCATAAACTATGGCTGCTAGTAACATGATTGCAAATCCGGAAGCAATGGATAGTAATGCCGAGAGTGCAGGAACACGACCCTTACTACCGGGTTGGAGGTAGAGGCCTACCAACGTCACTGGAGCTAGGGGGAGTAGCAGGGCTGCTGATAGTACTGAGAGCTCAACTATGAAAGCAGGCTTGGCGAGAGCTATAATCGCAGCAGCCATACTCATTACCGCTATCGAGGACCACGCAATCACTCTACTCGTTTGCTGTTTTACTACTCTTGCTCTACGTTCATAGAGATCTCTGGTAATTGAGCTAGCGACACTAAGGATTATAGAGTTTGCAGTTGAGATGGCTGCAGCTACAATGCTAACAAAGGTGAAGACTGCTAGTAGTGGACTAGCTAGGGATAACATGTAGGGTGTTACCATATCGCGATTCTTCACAAGGTGTATCTCCATCTCTCTACCTAACATAGACGCTACGTAGGCTCTGAATGCTAAGCCTATGAGCACGACAAGAGCGGTGTACAGGAGTCCATAGATAGCAAAGTACCTGACCATACCTCTGTAGGCACGGCTGTTCCTAGGCATGTAGAGTCTCTGAACTACTTGTGGGTTTGTAATTGCAAAGAATAGCCAAGGCGTTGTAAACCCTATGAATACGTTTATGGGCCAGGTGTTTGAGAGAAGGTTTCCACTAGCTGTAGTCCTTAACACCTCAACGATTCTAGATACATCGAGGTTCGAGCTTGGGATGAGCGCTGTTGATAGCCATAGCGTAACGGATATGGAGGCTCCAAGCATCCAGATACCCTGATAAGCATCTGTCGTAGCTACGCTCCACACACCAGCTATCAGCGTCCAGAGGAGGACTAGTCCAAGCGCTACAACGATACCCACTCCATAGCCAAGACCTACAACATCGAATATCTCTCCAACTCCTTTAAGCTGCGCTGCTACGTAGGGTATCAAAGCTACTAGGTATAGTACCGGTATCGCCATCCCCAAGATCTGAGAGTTGTAGAGATCCGATACCATCTCCGATGGGCTGACCCACCCACGTTCACGAGCTAACCTCCAAATGGTTGGGCCCACAGTGGCCAGTATGCCCATGGTGGCTATGAGGTAGGCGAGCTCGAAGCCCAGCGCAGCAATACCTGTTGCAAAGGCTAAACCTACGAGACCTACCATCATGAAAGCGCTGTAAGTGGTGGCGGCATAGGTCATCGATGCTAGGAATCCACCAAGCCTATAACCAGCAACAAAATAGTCAGCCGAGCTCTTAACACCAAAGCGTCTCGATACCAACGCTATAATCGTTCCCATAGCTATGTATATGGCTAGTAACGATATGAATGGTGCTGTCAACACCTACCTCACCCTCTTCTCCATATACACCCCGGTGACGATGATCCATGCGATGGCTAGAAGAAGCCAATAGGTGTAGAGCTCGAATCCACTACATTCTCTAAGTAGGGTGAACGGAACTATGTAGTGGAGTAGCAATACTAGGAATAGCATTGCGAGGTATAGGAGATCGACCTTCCTCACATTACCACCAAACGTTCGTTCGCAAACTAACATATTTAAGTCTTATTTCACTCCTCAAGGGTTTAGAGATCTTAGAGCAGCTCTTGGAGTGCTCATCATGGTTAGCGAGGATCTGAAACTACGAATATTGAGGATACTGAAGGAGTCACGGAATGGCGTTACACAGTCTGTTCTAGCTCGTGCTCTAGGCGTTTCGAAGAGCTATCTAAGTACCGTTATACGTGAGCTTGAGAAGCAGGGCATCGTCTATAGGGTTAGGCTCGGCAATAGCTATATCGTTAAGCTATCTCAACAGCCATTGCCTAGGGAAGAGCGACCGCGTAGACTAAGCCTAGGTATTGTGTGGTCGAGTGAGTACCTCTTCCTAGCCTCCTTCGCTAAGATGCTCAGAGATAGGATGGGTATAGAGCTTCAGGTACGTGTATACCCTAGCGCTCTCCAAGCCACTCTCGCACTCGTAGAGGGGGAGGTGGATGCAGTTCTAAGCCCGTTTGTAAGCCAGGTATATGCGTATCTGCTAACCAGGAGGTTGACGATCGTGGGTGGAGGAGCTCGAGGTGGAGCCGCAATATACGCTATCCCGAATGCTAAGAGCGTAGTCATAACGTCTAGCGAGCTCTCGACAATGGATCTATGTAGAGCTCTTGCAATACGTAAAGGCGTTGTAGATGCTGAGACCACTCGCTACTTCCACCACCCTGAGGAGGCTGTGGCCATGGCTAAGATGAGGAAGGTTGGGTACCTTGTTGTGTGGCACCCGCTTATGGAGGACATGGAGAGGATGGGTATGAAGCGCGTAGCGATGTGTGACGAGTTTAGCGAGATTGAGTATTGCTGTACGCTAGCGCTCTCACGCTCTCTAGACAGCGATATCATGGAGAGGATAGCGAGGGTGTTCTCTGAGAGCATTGAGCTCTTTAAGAGGAAAGCTCATCTCTATCTCGATTGGTACTCCGCTATCACAGGCATAGACATATCTATTCTGAAGAGGGCTCTCAATGTATATAGTTACGAGCCCTACATAGATCTGAAGAAGGTGATGACGATGGTCAAAGCTATGAGCGTAGAGGTTCCTGACGTACGTCAGTTGATACCCGACGCCATACTCAAGACTATGTAGACCACTCGGAAAACAGATTACGCCTATCCACACCTCAGTAGCTAGGTGCCTCATCTTGAGAGGCTATTTCGTGTGTTCAGAGTGTGGCGCTACCTACGGCTTTACCGACATCAGACAGGGGTTTCGATGTGCTAAGTGCGGTGGGGTTCTCGATGTAAAGGGTTTTGAGCGTGTATGGTCTCCAGCTGGCTCCGGTATTTCGCGATACAGCTCAATGCTAGCGTTAACACCTGTGAAAAGCCTTGGTGAGGGCTGTACACCCCTCGTAGCTATGGAGTGGAGGGGTCTCAGGATATACCTCAAGCTTGAGCACCTAAATCCGAGTGGTAGCTTCAAGGATAGAGGTACCGCTATGGCTATAAGCCACGCCTATAGGCTAGGCATAGACCGTGTGGTTGAGGATACTTCCGGGAATACCGGTATCTCGGTTGCTATGTATAGTAGAGCTCTTGGGATAAGAGCCTGTATAGCGATGCCTAGAGATGCTCCTGAAGGTAAGAAGCTTGCTATACGTCTATTCGGAGGTGAGGTGATCGAAGCTTCCTCACGTGCAGAGGCTACAGCGATAGCTATAGACCTCACAACTAAGCATGGCTATTACTACATTGATCATCTATCGAGCCCCCTATACATCGAGGGCTATAGGACCATAGCCTACGAAGTATTTGAGCGTATAGGCGTACCAGACGCAATGATCGTTCCAGCCGGTTCCTGTGGGCTTCTCATAGGTACCTATCGAGGATTTGAAGACCTTTACAGGCTAGGTTTTGCACGTAGACTACCTAGGGTAGTTGCTGTTCAGGGTGTAGAGGTAGCTCCACTGTATGAGAAGGTCTATGGGGGTAAGCCAGGAGGTGGAAGCTCGAGGATAGCTGATGGTATACGAGTACCTAACCCACCCCGCTTAGCGGAGGCTGTTGACATCGTTAGGAGTAGTGGTGGACGTGTGGTTTTGGTAGACGATAACGAGATTGTTCATGCCCTACGCGAGCTGATAGACATGGGCTTCGTCGTTGAACCCACCTCAGCTACGGTTTACGCTGCGTTGATCAAGGTAGTCGACGACCTAAAATCCTTAGGCGTGGAGAGCGTACTGCTCGTGCTAACTGGGTCGGGGCTCAAGATGTTAGACAAGCTCTACGGTTTACTAACCTCATCAGGGTAGAGAGCCGATCGGCACACCATAGCTTAAAGGCCTAAGCATCCCAGAACGCCTATCCAGCCGCTAACAGCTCTCCATCTAAAGAATTGTCTTAGGCTTTAGCGATCTCTAAAAAGCCTCGGCGTAGCCATGATGAGCCACCCACTCTATATACGATCAGCTCTGTGAGGGTGCAGAGACTCGCTAGCTATGTACTATGGCTACTCTACGTAGAGGCTGAGCTTCGTAAAGAGAGTTGTTTCTAAGCATCTCGCTAGCTATGAGTGATGTGAAGAGGGCTGGTATCAATAAAGGATAGCACTTGCTCATCACGGCTATCATGAATGACGATGCTATTGGGTTCTTGTAGCTGCACCAAAGAAGCATGCCATGGCTTGCAAATGCTGAGGGTGGGAGTGAAGTGTATCGACCCACGGTTATCCCGATCGTTAAGCCTAGGAGCGAGCCTATGAAGATGCTTGGAGCAAAAAGACCACCGCTACCACCACTACCTACAGAGAAGATCGTTACAATGATTTTCAGCATCACTAACACTATCAAGAGCTGCGTCAACTCTATATCTAGAGCCTCACAGCGCTCACCACTACTTACTACAAGCCGTACAGCGTATATCACACCGCTACCTAGCGTAGCTGGAAAGAATAGGCCTAGAATCGCTACTACAGAAGCCCCGACAACAGATCTTAGCGAGAGTCTGAAGCGCCACTTCTCATCGAGAAGTCTAAACGCTTTCCTAACGCTATGAAATAGCTTTATGTATATCTAAGCCACGGCTCCTGAGACCGCGCATAGTACGGCGTAGGCGATCATTGATTGGGGTGTATAGATGTCGTATACGCTCACCTCTACCGATGGAAATACCCCTGGTAGCCAACGATGTTAGTCGCTACAGCGAACGACGTCATCGAAGCTATGAGTGCTGGTGCTAGGGCTTCAGCCTCTATATCTCTTCGATACAGGACCTCTACGGCAAAGAGTGCCGCCCCTATAGGCGCACGAAATATTGCGGAGAGGACTCCCGCCATACCAGCGACCATAGCTATCCTGCGATCCTCCACACCGAGATTAAGGAGGTGGGCTATAGTCATGCCAAGACCAGCGCCAATCTGAAGCCCAGGATCCTGAACGCCTCCACTACCTCCAAAACCTAGGAAGAGCGACGAGGCGATAGCCTTTACGAGCGGCAGTCTTAGTCTTGTCGTAGCTCCGCGGTGATATGCTCTGATAGCAGCGTCTACACCAGGACCCTCCGCATCAGGTTCAGATAGAGAGACTATCGCCGTGCTCACTAGCGCCCGAAGACGATGAGTAGAGGTATCAGCACTCTATTCTTAGCATTGACGGCTATGATAGCGAAGTCCGTAGTGTTACAGTCTATAGGGTTCTCAACAACACCTAAGATCCATGCAGCGATACCTATTGTAAGGGTTAGGAGTTGTAGGAATAGCAATGCTGTTAAAGAGCTGACAACGCCTATTACAACTCCCAACACTATCCACTTCTCCAGATAGCTAAGGTTTTGAACAACTGGTGAGGCCCTTGATGCAGTGCTATGTAGAGGCTCTCCTCTCTAAGTCAACGCCTATCTACACACCCTCTAGTAAAAGCTTGTACATAGTTCGAGCGTTTTCTAGCATCCAGTGATCGTTGTTAAAGAAGACGTATACCCTTAGAGGTTTTAAGCTGAGTACCGCTCTTACGATCTCTCTAAGCTCATCGAGGCTATAGTTATGTGCGTACCACGACGATCTTCCATGCATTCTAAGATAGACAATACCATTGCTACTAACTATCCAGGTAGCTATTGGCGCGTCTATGGACACTACCGTGATTCCTAGAGCTCTACAGAAATCGATCGTATCGCTGTTAAACCAGGAGTGGTGTCTAAACTCGATAGCGAATCTGGAACCGAGCTTAACCTCGTCAACAAATACCTCTATCCGTTTACGGTTCTCGGAGGTGTTAGTGAATGTGGGTGGGAGCTGGAATAGGTAGAAGTCTATGTATGGGTCTAGAGGCTTGAACAGCTGGTAAAACCTATCCCATACATCTAGAGCCTGCGTAGATAGTCTCCTAAGGTGTGTTATAGATCTATGAACCTTTACGCTCCACCTAATCCCCCTACCCTTCTTGGCCCAGGAAGCAACTTGATTAGGGTAAGGAAACCTATAGAACGATGCGTTGAGCTCAACGGCATTCAGACCGGAGTTCTTTACATACCAATCGAAATTACCTCGAGGATTCCAATCGTATAGCCATCCAGAGGTACCAACGTATACCTCCAACTCTATGCCTACCCCGTACTCAAACAAGCTAGTGTAGGAGATATCTGTGAACCGTATGGCGTATGCTATGCATATCAGCGAGGATGGGTCTCTTCATCTCTCCGCTCGGCGAGATGTCATCACCTTACTACAATTGTAGAAGTTAACGCCTTAAATACGTAACAGAATATAAATCATTAGCTACGGCATATTACGAACTTGTTTGCTGGGTGTATGTCATGAAACTCATCTTCGGTGTTCCTGATAAGTCGGTTCCTATATGGGATTTTCTTCCTAGTATCGAGGTTATGATCAATAATCTTGGGTGGAGGTGGGGTAGACCTCCTGCTAGGGTTGTGTGGGTTGATTCTGGTGGTTATCAGGCTATGGTTAGGGGCGCCAAGCTTCGTTTAGAGGATGTTGTTGCTCGTTTTAGGTCTCTCGATGGAGATATATACATATCTCTAGACACACCACCAACATCTCTCTGTCCTGATGATAGGGGTTTGGTGTTGCGGAACATCGAGGTTTTCGATGTTTTGAGGTCTAGACTTGATGATAGGGTTGTTGTTCCTGTTGTTCACTGCTATGCACCACACCTAATGTTGGAGGCTATCGATATCTATAGATCCCTGGGAGCAAAGATCATTGCTTTTGGTGGTGCTGTACCCCCTTCAATGGCTAGGATGGGGCGGGGTAGTAGGGTTGCTCCACTCATAGCTCTAGCCATAGCTGTGAAGGCGAGTAGGGTACCTATACACGCACTCGGTATAGGCGGTTCCATAACTATGTACAGCGTTGTTAAGGTTCTTGGAGCTAGCTCAGTAGACTCATCTTCATGGAGAGTCAAAGCAGCTTACGGAAAGATCCTTGTGCCCGGTCTCGGAGAGCGCTACGTTGGTAACGGTAGGGCTAGGTTTGGTCGAGTGGATCTGAAACCTCATGAGCTAGAGATGCTTAAGCAGTATCTAGAGAAAACCGGGTTTCCCTACATAGATAAGGTGGAGGAGATGCTCAGAACGTTCAGGGGTAGAGCGATAATCAACGCGTGGGTAATTTACCACTACAGGGACTCGCTTAGTCCTAACAATGGTTTTCAGTGGATGTTGAGATTCGCTGAAAGATACAGAAATGCATCTTTAGAGGTGCTAGTGGAAGAGCTTGAAACTGTGATTAGTAGTCAAAAGCGGGTTGCTTAGGTGTGAAGGTAGTGTCATCACAGCCCAAATTAAGCAGGCTACTTCACCGTCCTTCTAAGCACACTCTCAATCCATGATCTGTTGATGCGTTTAGTAAATGCCGTTACGAGCCTTGCAGCGTTTACCGCGTCCTCTAAGCTAAGGACCTCAACTGCACTATGAATATACCGTGTTGGTATCGATATTGTGCCAACCGGTATACCCTCTCTTGTCAACTGCATAGCTGAGGCATCCGTAGTTCCACCTGGTGCTACCTCTATCTGGTATGGGATCCCCTCCTCCCTAGCCGTTCTAATCAGCAGATCTCTTATGGCTGGATGAGCTATGAGCCCGCTACCGCTTCTACCATCCATAACCTTTATCGCTGGTCCACGACCTATGCAGGTAACGTACTCATGCTCAGGCACTCCCGGTACGTCGGCTGCTACCGTAACGTCTATCGCTAAACCGAGGTCTGGAGCTATGGCGAAAGCCGCTGTTCTAGCTCCCTTTAGACCCACCTCTTCCTGAACTGTTGCAACAGCATAGACATCAACTGGAGAGTCCTCGATAGCTCTGAAGGCTGCGACCATAACAGCTAGCCCAACCCTATCATCAAACGCTCTTCCAGTAACCCTATCGGGGTTTCCAAGCCTCTCCACATCTCTATCCATAACGGCTACACTACCAACTGTTATGCCCATCCTCTCCACCTCCTCTCTTGACGAGGCTCCTACATCTATGAATAGCTCAGTCATCGGTATTGCCTGCTTAGCCTCCTCAGGCTTCATGACATGCGGAGGCTTTATGCCTATGACTCCACGAACTATCCCTCCACTCAGTGTCTTTATCAGAACCCTCTGACCCGGTAACACCTGGTCTCTCCATCCGCCTATGGGAACGAACTTTAGAAAGCCCTCCTTAGTTATAGCGCTGATCATCAACCCGATCTCGTCCATGTGCGCAGCTAGCATTAGCTTCCCTTCACCGCGACCCTTCTTAACGGCTATCACATTACCCATAGCGTCTACCCACAGCTTATCAGCGTAGGGTTCGAGCTCCTCGATAACCCTCTGCCTCACATCATCTTCAAAACCCGAAGGAGCTACAGCCTCGCAGAACTTCTTGAGAAGTCTGAATATCTCATCCTTAGACACGACCTGCATAGCGATCGCCCACACAAAGCAATGTACTCTGTACACAAAAAGCCTACCGCGAATCAGCTTAACAATCTATTCTAAGCACATTATCTATCGAGACAGCCGTGTGAGAGGAAGCCGCGTCGTTGCAATGCATGGAGCTTCGCCATAGCTCGATAGAGCTGTCGAGATATTCGAGCATCCTCTCTAAAAGCGTGGTATACGAGGAGGGGTGGGTACGGTTAGGAACCTGATAAAAAATGGTTTAACGATCTCTACTCAACTACGTAGTTTGGTACTACTGGGCTTAGACCTACCCTCTTTGCGTACACTATGTTGAGAGCTCGATGAGTTAGTACTAGTAGCGCTACACCTATCGGCAAGAGTATGGCTGGGTTCATTATGCCGATTGCAAAGAGCGCAAACAATACCATGGATACGAGCGCTGCTGTTACGGCGTATGGAAGCTGTGTAGTTACGTGGTCTATATGGTCGCAAGCACTGAACATCGATGACATTATGGTTGTATCGCTTATCGGTGAGCAGTGGTCTCCGAATATACTACCTGCGAATACACTTGCTATCGACGCGAAGGTGATGGTGTGCGCTAGCTCTACGCTCCCTAGCTGAGCTAGGGCTAGCTTCCACGCTAGGGGTATCGCTATGGGCATCATTATCCCGAAAGTTCCCCAGCTGGTACCTGTCGTAAAGGATATGAACATACACGCTAGGAACACAATTAGCGGTACCACCACGGCTGGCACGCCCGTACCCATAGCTATGTGCACAACGTAGTCAGCGGTCCCTATTGCATCGGTAGCGCTTTTGATAGTCCATGCAAAGAGCGTTAAGGCGTTAGCGAACACCATCAGATACATGCCCTTTATCGTGTAGTCCATAGCCTCGGAGAATCGTAGAGCTCTCGAGAGTATAGCACCTACGAAAGCGACTAGGTATGCCGTGAAGCTACCCCAGAGAAGTGCTGTCGCTGAGTCAGCGTTTACCAACGCCTCCGTAAACGGTACGGTCCACCAATCGGGCTTTCCCGCTCCCGTAACCCACATCCCTATCAGCGTTACGACGATTAGCACAAGCACAGAGAGTACGAAGAGCCATGCTGGCGCTCTTCGCTTAGCTGCTACCTCACCAAGCACCGACCTTATCGGCATCAGTGGCTGAGCGCCGTCTCTAAGCACCTTTCCCGTTGATACAACTCGATGCTCAGCCCTTAACATCGGGCCGTAGTGCCTCCTCGTCAAGACCACTAGCAAGACTAGGATTATGGCGAGTATGGAGTAGTATCTGTACGGTACTGAGGCTAGCCACGCAGCATAGGGGGTTACCGCTGGAGCTGCGGATATGAGCCCCTTCTCAAACTCCTGTTGTAACGTAGCGAAGGATTCTCTGATCAGACTAACCTCATACCCTATCCATGTGGAGACAAGAGCTAGTCCCGCCACAGGAGCAGCTGTAGAGTCTACGATGTAGCTTAGCAGCTCTCTGCTGACCCTCGTCCTGTCGGTAAGCGGCCTAACCGTGTTGCCCACAACTATGGTGTTCGTGTAGTCGTCGAAGAACACTATAAGCCCTAGAGCCCATCCAACAAGACTTGAGCCTCGAGCGCTTCTAATCTTCCTCGCCAAGGCATCGGCTACAGCATGGATAGCTCCAGATGCATAGAGAACCCCGACAAAGGCTCCTATTACGAAGTCGAATAGCAGTATCGTAGCATTCCACGAGTCTACAACATTCTCAACAATCCATTCAAGGGTTTGAGTTGTAGCCGCGATAGGGTTGTATCCTGTAACCATGAGAGCTGCAATCCATATACCGGCGAAGAGTGATGGGAGTATCTGCCTAGTGACTATGGCTAACACGATGGCGATGAGTGGTGGTAGTAATGGGAACGTGACGTACGGAAACCTCTTCTCCTCGGGCATAAAGGGAGCGTTTGGCGGTACAAAGGCGATGAGGCTCACGACCAGTATAACAGTGATGGCTGTGTATCTTAGTAGTGAACTCTTGCTCGATGATCCGCGTGCCAAAAGTGCCCAGATCACGATTCGTCATTGAACACCTATATAAGCTTTTATTCTGCAACAATCTGTAATAACCCGCATAAACTTGATAATCTTGACATGTGTAAAGCTACTGCAAAAACATTGAGTTTGAACGCTCTCTACAAGGTCCTTAGACCACCGTGACGCCATGACCTTGGTTAAAGGGCTTCGCCTACCCTTTCTGACGACTATAGAGCGCCGCTCTAATCTATGAACATTTTCGCGAAGTCGAGCGTTCTTACCAACGGTTCGTCCCTATGTAAGGGACTGGGTAGCACAGCAATCACTGAGAGGAAAGCAAGTCTTTAGACATAACCTGTAGAGGAGATGGTTGAAGAACCGATAGTGTAGGGCTAACGGGTTTGGGGTTAGTAAGGGCATGTTTATAGAAATCTATGTAAGCAGCTAAGTGATGTGATGAGATTCATAAAGTACGATCGGTATGTGAGCTTGGTGGAGTGTCTCGAAGTTGATAAGCTGATTAGAAGGGGTTGAGATCCGTCGAGGCCCTAAAACGGGTTTGAGATGAGGTGTTGTGCCTGTTTGGAGGTGCATACCCTTCTCAGCTATTCACACTCTTCTCAATCTTGGGTTCACTATGGCGTCTAGGGCTGTGCCTATAAATGCAAAGGTTGCTGCTGTGAATGTGATCATTAGACCGGGTGGTATTACCCACCACCAGGCTACGATAGCTGACTGTGCTTCGTATAGCATTCGGCCCCAGGAGGGCATGTTGGGATCTGTTAGTCCGAGGAAGCTCAGCCCAGCTTCCATGAGCACCGCTGTTGGGATGCTGAGAGCTATCGATGCAAAGGCGTAGGGTACTATCTGAGGCAGTACGTATCTGAAGAGTATCCTGATCCCACTAGCTCCTATAGCTGTGGCTGCCTCTATGTATGGCTGGCCCATTATCGACAGAGCCATGCTTCTAGCTACAAGCGCAACTCCAGTCCAGCCGAAGATCAGTAGCATCCCAGCGATATGCCATATGTTGGGCTGGATCTTGTACACCATGCGTAGGTAGTACGAGAAGAGTATTAGGAAGGGTAGTATCGGTAGTGCGTATACCACCTCATTCACTCTCTGAAGCGCTTCATCAAGCCATATCTTGCCGATGCCTCTGAAGTACCCGCTTAGCGAACCGTAGACTACGCCTATGAGTACTGCTGCCACCGAGTACGTGAATCCTAAGAGTAGAGCTAGTTGAGACCCTAGGAGAATCGTTACGAAGTTGTCTCGTCCCTGAGCATCTGTACCCAGCAGTCCATAGCATGCTCCTAGAAGCCTTATCCTAATCCTAGGCTCTGGGTACTCGCTTATATTGATGCTCTTGTCGATAGGTGTAAGCACTACTACAAACGTGTATTCACCTTTTAGCGTTCCAGTGGTTAGAAGCGAGATTCCCTTCTTAGCTACAGCGAATATGAATGGTATTGTTGAAACTGCTTTGATCTTAAAGTCCTCAGCTAGCTTTCTAGCAGCTTCATCTCCGTCTACTGGCCTTACAAGCTCCTCTACTATTGCCTTAGCAACGGCTTCACTATACTGAAGCTTTAAGTACGTTAGATTCGTAGGTGATACCGAGCCGAGGTCTATGTTTTCAAGCACTATGTTGTCAGGTCTATAGATGTAGAGCACTACATCCACTGGATACCTCAGGTTCTCGATTATCAACATCATGTCCTTTCCAACGATATCCCACCTATTGTTGAAGTGAAACTCGTAGTATAGTCCTTGCTGACGACTGCACAGTTTACGGAAGTACTCAATTATTTTCCTTTTCTGCTCCTCCGTATACCTCGCCAACTGCTCACTGTACTGCTGCTTAAACAGCTCAACACAGAACTCCCTATATGCCTCTAGAGGAGGCTTCTCGATGGGATACAGATCCGTTGGTTCGAGATACTTCTTATCGGAGAACATGTTTATCCATGCAGGCGGTGCAAGTTTCGGATTGAAAGCCCATCGCGGATTCGTTGCCCAGTTGTATCGGATATCGGGTGGAACTACTATGTTCGCTGCTATAGCCATGCAGAGCAGTATGAAGAACATTATCAAGCCGACTACGCCTATTCTATACCTTCTAAACTCAAGCCAAAACTCTTCTAAAGCTGTTATCCTCCTCTTCAGAAAGTCTATTATAATCTCGACAGCGCTCACCATATTCACCCGCTAACCCTTATCCTCGGGTCTAGGAATCCGTAGATGATATCGAGTAAGAACTTTGTTGCTACTATCAGCATTATCGATAGGTACGTCACCCCCATAACCACCGGTGTATCGGAGTTCTGTAGCGCTGTGTAGTATAGCCTGCC
>DQTV01000040.1 GCA_015662595.1 Ignisphaera aggregans | reverse complement strand
TATACTGTTCGCTATATCATGGAACCTAGAGTGGGCAACAAACGACACTAAGTACACTGAGGAGAAAGATCCGTGGTATCACCCAGGCATCGAGTCCTCAATGGCTCCAATAACGGAAACTCTGATAGGTGTACAGATAATCAACGAAACAGCTATAGCTGTCTACGGTACATACATACACCCAGTTAGCGAATCTGAGATAGCTGCATACTACATGTTCTATTCATCATGGAGTCCCGTTGTATGGATGGCGATGGAGTACTGTGTCATATGCAAGGGCCCGGTGAGCGGAAAGAGCTATGGATGGCATGAGGGAGAGGCTGAGAGATGGATTGATGCGCTTAGCAAGGATCATCTAGTCGATATTAAGGAGGCTCTCAAACTCATAGAGCAGGGCAAGTACGTACCGCCATACCTCATAGCGATTAACGAGTTTGCTAAGAAGCACGGTATAGAGCCTAAAGACATTAAGAAATCTGCTGCTATGGCTCTAGACTTCATAGCTAAGTATGGCCACGCGGTGATAAGCAATGGCCCATTCTATATCGATAAGTACCTACCCGCAGAGCTACACCTAGAGCTACGAGCCTTTAGAGATCCTAGGTATCCATTCACAGCTGATTACTGGATAAAGAAGCTGCCATATATAGTAATGGAGGTCTCATCCATTGTCATAGAGCCAGAGCTAGTGCTGCCGGGCACAGCCGTTAAGGTGACGATCAACGTAATTGAGCACATGATCACACCGGAGGAGAAGAAGATGCCTGCTAAAGCAGCATGGGTAGGTGTGGTATTGATATCGCCAGAGGGTGAGGAGATCTATAGCGTAGATGCAGAGATGGTAAAGCCTGGAGTTTGGAGTGCAACTATACCCGAAAACGTAACGGCTAAGCTTAAGGAGGGTGAGTACGTTGTTGAGATAAGGGTTGGTAAGTTCACAGGCATACCAACTATAATAGAGGAGAGGACGATAGTTATACTCCCAGTGCTAACGCCCTCACCTACACCAACGCCAACACCTACCCCAACACCCACACCGACACCCACTCCAACGCCTACACCAACGCCTATACCCACAGCACGGGTTACGACGATAACAGTGACTCAGATCAAGACCTTAGTACACACCGTGACATCGCCCGTAACGGTCATAAAGACACAGGTAGTTACATCACCAACAACAGTGGTCACCACAGCTTGGGGTCCAACCATAGGTATAGCCATAGTGCTATTCATTATAGGTCTCGTAATAGGCTGGGTTATCAAGAAGAGGTAGAACAAATCCTCAAAGCCAAGATTTAACTAACTTCCTTTTTACTACCTAGTTCTCATGTCCTTGAATCGTTACAGTTCTTACCCTTTACTAACCTTATATACCGCATAAATTAGAATCGTTGCTAGACAAGGTGATATGGTTGGGTCTCGGTAGGTACATAGTGTTTCGAGGTTTTAACGCTCTGCTTGTACTGTTTGTCGCCTTGCTAATCTCGGTAATTCTCTTCGCAGATCTTGAGACTAAGGAGCTTGAGACAAGAGTATATGAGCAGGTACAGAACTATGCGCGAGGTCTTCGAGGACTACCGCCAGAGGAGGTGAATAGGCGTGTTGAAGAGTATAGACAGTGGCTCATTAAGGTGTATGGCCTTGACCAGCCTCTCTACATAAGAGCCTTTAAGTACTTAGCTAGAGCCCTAACTCTAGACTTTGGTGAGGCGCGACAGAGGTACCCTGCATATGGAGCAACAGCTGATGTTCGTAGCATTCTGCTAACAGCTCTTGGCAGAACAGTACTGTTGTTCACTACAGCTCAGATTATAGTGATCGTCATAGGTATATTCCTGGGTCTCTACGCAGCATATAGGTCGGGTAGTATCTTCGACAGATTCCTATCGGTATTTGCGCTGGTAACCTACAGCATGCCTATGTACTGGCTAGGAATGTTAATGATACTGCTCTTCGCCTATGAGCTGGGTATATTCCCAAGCAGGTCATGGGAGTACGTACCCGAGGACGTTAAGGCTAGTCCATTCTCGCTATTTGTGTGGTACCTATGGCACATGGCCCTGCCCCTCATGACCATAATACTTGTGAGCTTTGGTGGACTGGCATGGATTGTGAGAAACATCGCTATTAGCACTATGCAGGAGGACTTCGTTATGGTTGCGCACGCCAAGGGTTTGAGAAGTAGGGATGTTCTGTATAAGCATGTGTTGAGAGCGATAAGCCCACCAGTGGTAACGATGTCAGCCTTTGCTATAATAGGCTCCTTCTTCGGCGCTATAATAAGCGAGGTAGTGTTCCAATGGCCAGGCATGGGCAGGCTATACTACACAGCGCTACAGAACTCCGATACACCGGTGGTTATGGGGGTGACGTACCTATCGATAATGCTGATAGTAGTAACAAAGTTCTTACTCGATATCATCTACGGATTCTTAGACCCGAGAATAAAGGTTAGTGGGTGAATACGATGAACACCATTGAGATTATAATAGACTTTCTGAAGAGGAAGATAGTGGCCTTAGAAGAGTTTTGGCTTGAGTTTAGAAGGTATAGAATAGGTGTAGTCGGCTTAATAATGTTCTTCATACTGCTCTGTATGGCTATAGCAGCAAACATAATAGTCCCACCTGATATCCGGTATAACTGGGCTACGAATCCGCGATGGGCTTTCAATCCAAAGCTTGCACCACCTGCATGGATAAACGTGTTCTCTGACAAGAAGTATCTCGAACCAACGGATCTATACCCAGTTGAGAAACCACCTCTCGAGGCATATAGAGAGTTCTGTGTTGAGCTACTTAAACAACAGTATAGAGAGCAGTTAGCTAAATATACAGAAGAGCAGAAAAAGAAAATAATTGAGTATTTCCATAAGCTATGTAGTCGTCAGCAAGGACTATACTACGAATTTCACTTCAACAATAGGTGGGGTATCGTTGGAAAGGATATGATGCTAATAATCGAGAATCTGAGATACCCAGTAGATATGGCGCTCTACATCTATAGACCCGATGACATAGCGTTAGAGAACATAGATCTCGGTATGATATCTCCAGTAAACTTAACATACTTAAAGCTTCAGTATAGCGAAGCCATTGCTAAGGCTATAATAGAGAAGCTTGTAAAGCCAATAGATGGAGATAAAGCTGCTAGAAAGTTAGCTGAGGACTTTAAGATAAAAGCTGTTTCAACAGTACCATTTATATTCGCTGTAGCTGACAAGGGAATCTCAACCTTAACTACTGGAACGCTAAAGGGTGAGTACGTATTTGTAGTAGTGCTAACACCTATTGATAAGAAGATCAACATAAGTAAGTACCCTGAGCCCAAGATTA
>DQTV01000097.1 GCA_015662595.1 Ignisphaera aggregans | reverse complement strand
TGTTGGTAAAGTTATCAGCACTGAAAGCTGGTACGGAAGCTGCAACACTGATACTACGTATTGACGACGTTATTGCTGCAAGTAGGAGGAAGGAGGAAGAGGAGGAGAAGAAAGGGAAGAAAGAAGAGTAACGTTCTAAACCAACCGATTTAGAACACACTAATTTCTTGTCCTAGGCGAAAACTTTTTCGTTTAATATACCCATATCTCCAAAGTTATTTTTGAACTCCTCTTAGCACCGATGTGTCTATCCTCACTAACAATGGTAATGGTAATTCAGGTAGAGAGAGTAGGGCTTCCCCAGGTCTTAGTGACGACAGTATCTGTGCAAGATTGCGGCGGTTAGGAATCGTAGCGAGTACGCTATCTACGTCTTGTGAAGACTTTAGCAAATGTACTATCTTGGTATTCGTATTCTTCACAACCACAGAAGCCACCATCGATGGCGATTGCGTTACTATTACGAAACCGATATGCCACTTCCTTACCTCAGCTACCAGTACCGAAAGCGGGCTCTTACTATCGAATATATTGTGCGCCTCATCAACGATGATGAGTATGGGTTTAGGCAGCTCATTGTATTGAGACTTCAGCGTTATTGACCTTACTAACAATGCTGCTAAGGTCTTCCTCACACGTGTGTTAGGTATGGAGGATATGTCAAATACCATGATAGTATTTGGTGCCGCCTCCACGGTTTTACATTGATCCCATCGAATCCGAAGATACTGACTGGTTAACGGCTTCAACTTTCTCAATAATGCCTCTCGCGACTCGCTATACCATCGTGCTGAAGCCGAGCTTGATTGAACTATATCAACGAGGATGTCAACTAGATAACCTGTAGTAAACTTATCCTTAACATAGTTTACAGCGTCTTCAAGTATGTGTGCCTGAGCTGGTGTCAGCTCAAGGGCACTCTCAAGTATCTCTATAAACGCTAGCGTATCATCCCTAATTAGCTTGGTTAAATCCAACGCGCTAGGTATAGAGCCTTTGACGGGGTTAGTATAAACAACGTTGTTTAAATTCTTAAGCAACTCGAAGTACTCACCATGCCAATCTATTACAAATACTGTATACCCATTCATTGATGCTTGTGCTGCTATGACGGCCGCAGTAGTCGATTTACCACTACCTGTAGAGCCAAACACTGCTATATGGCGTAACAGATGCTCATCCTTTAACAGCACTTCAATATCTGAGTTCTCTAGGAGGGTTCCTATCTTGATCTTCCCTTTTTCAAGATACTGCAAGACGAACTCTAGATCTTCATATCCTAGCACTGATGGAATAGGCCAGTAAGCGCTGCGATGCAATTCCATGGGCAATATAGATCTAGGCGTCGTATTGTCGAATAGTAGGATCGCATGTTTAAGGCCTAGACATCGCTGAATAGCTGTCAATGCCTCACGAGGCTTAAGTAAGCGACATACAACAGAGCCCTCTGTCAATGTTTCAATTAGTGCACACACTACATCACGTTGATATAGTGCTTCGTTTAAGTCTTTGGAGATGATCATCAGGAGAGTTGCTACGTAGCTTCGAGACACACATGTTACGATAGTACACGAACTATCTACAGATCTGGAGGCTATCGTGCTAAGTGCTTGTGCTAATGAATTACGATATTCGTTGTCCTGAGGCTTGGACACGAGCTCTGCAAGTGCAAGAAATAACACCTTGTCTGAAACTTCTAGACGTAGGGTGTCGTTATGGCTTTGCTCAATGACAAACGATAGTGATTTTCGAGATGTAAATCCTTCGAATAGCGACTTCACGCCCCCTAGTACTATCTCAAGATTCAAAAAACGTTATATTCTCTTCATGTGGAAGTATATCTCGTCCATGTAGTTGAGCTCGGAGTATATCGAGGGATCATTGGTTTCTAACACTATTAGGAACCCCCATAAGCTTATTAACACCTTATACTTATGCTTACCATCAGCTAATTCACGCTTTGTTATCACATAGCCCCGTGCTAAGAAGTCTTTTCCCTCCTCATATACAGGTAAGCTCTTACATATATTAATCTCCGTGCTGTCTCCCTTATCCACTATCATGACCAAGCGGTGCATGTCCATCTTAATATATGCTCGGTCACAATCTAGATCAAGTATATAAATATTTGGTATGTAGGAGCGTGTGACGTCAACTACTTTACATCTTAGTTTTATCGACATGAACACTACACCAACGCTTATGCGCTACTTTTAAATCGCCTCAGAAGGCTATTTATACTCATACAATACATCAAGTTAGCAGAAGTTAGTGCTTATATGCGAGGTGATGAGCTCATGAGCTATGTCTCTCGATCTATAGTAGCAGAGTTGAATAAGCTCATCGACAAGCGGATTACAGTGAGGCTAGTAGACGGCAGAACGTATACTGGTAAGCTCATATCGTACGACCAGTCAACACTTCATCTGGTTCTAAGTGATGTAGAGGCTAGTGAAGGAGGTAAATATCACAAAGTAATAATAGCAGGCAATCGGATTTCAGAGATAATAGTGACCGAGTACCCGGTATTTGATGCGCAAGAGTTTGCTAATATACTCACAGCTAAACTAAATTTGAGGCCTGATGTGGTACGTGTAGTCCCTGAAATAAATGCTGTGATAGTTTATGATAGAATTAAGATCTCCGAAGCTGGAGTAGAGGGCTCTGGAAGCCTAGCTCAGAGAATATACGAGATCTATAATGAGTACATTGAGAGTAAGCGTCGTGGGGGATCTTAAGATTGTTTTTGAGATAAGGGATAGTGATCTAGCTGGTAGAATAGGAAGGCTAAAGACTAGACACGGTGTTTTAGAAACCCCGTTCTTGTTTCCTGTAGTCGATCCGTCATTGAGAAAACAGGTTGTGCCTCTAGATAAGATACGCGATATAGGGTTCAACGGTATAATAACGAATGCTTATCTGCTTAAGAAACATGTAGGGTTAGAATCGAACATACATCAATACCTGGGATTTGACGGTGTAATAATGACTGATTCTGGTGCTTACCAGATTCTTCAGTATGGAACGATTGATATCGAGAACAGAGCTATAGTTGAGTACCAGTGTCGTATAGGAAGCGATATTGGCGTGATTCTTGATATACCAACAAGGCATGATGTAACATATGAGGAAGCATTGACGAGCGTAGAGGAAACCCTGCGAAGAGCGGAAGAGGTGATAGATATTGTTGAGGAGTGTAAGTCAACGCTGTGGGTACTGCCCATTCAGGGAGGTACATATCTTGATTTGTTAAGCCGAGCTGCTAGAAGAGCATGTGATTTAGGTATGTACAGTATTTACGCTATAGGTAGCCCAACAACACTGCTTGAAAGATTTGAGTTGGATAGAATAGTGGACATGATCTATACCGTAAAGAGCATTGTACCGTCAGCCAAGCCTATACACCTATTTGGTGCAGGGCATCCACTCGTAATTCCGTTTGTTGTAGCACTAGGAGTTGATCTAATGGACTCCGCTAGCTATATTCTCTATGCTCGCGACGATAGATACATGACGTGGCGTGGTACTTATAAACTTGAGGATTTGGAGTACTTTCCATGCAATTGCCCAGTGTGTTCGCGCTACAGTCCAAAAGATTTAATGGAAATGCCTAAGCATGAACGTGTTGCAAAATTAGCTGAACACAATCTCTATGTTTTGATCAAGGAGTTACGCAGTGTTAAGCAAGCGATACGTGAAGGTAGATTGTGGGAGTATCTTGAGGAACGTGCTCATAGCCATCCTTCAGCTATGCGCGCATTTCAGAAGATTAAGAAGTACGTAGAACTGCTATACAAGCATTCACCTCTATCAAAGAGTAATATTACAAGAGCTGTCTACATACTGTCTATGGATTCAGTATACAATCCCAAAATTATGCTCGCACGAAGAAGATCTATCGATAGAGCAGTGATAAAGAATAAATGTATAGCCTTGATACCTCTGGTACCCTGGGATAAACCTGCATATGAGTCTCAGCTCTATAAGAGGGTACTAACGTGCAATAGGGACTTAGAGAATAGATGTGATGTGTATTTCTACATGCCAATACTCGGTGTTGTAAATGTATATCTTAGCGAAAGATATCCGTTTTCACAATTTGAATCCGTATACGACTTTGATGATCGTAGTATTGAGGATCTGTGCCTCCTCATAATAGAGCTTGTTTTGAGGTATACAACACTCTATGACACTATAAAACTACGTATGTTTATTTCTGAAGGCATTCCGTGGAGCATCAAGGTTGCTAAGCTGATGTTGAGCAAGATTTACACTCTTAGCGACTTAAAAATCGATGTTGAAATAGAATCCATATAGTAAGTCAAAATTTGATTGCTAGCTCAAAAATAAGTTAATGCATCTACATGTACATCATGCTTTCTTTATGACCCTCTTGTGCGCTCATTTGTTTAAGAGTCTCCTCCATTCGCTCTATATACTCTGCGTAGCGTAGTAATTCACTTAAATCGATTTCTACCCCTATAAGCTGTTGTATCACTTTAAGCGCTACCGCAGCTGCTTTGTGATTCACTATTTCCGGTTCTGTGTAAGGAAAGATAGCTAAAGCGGGTATCTTCTTCAATTCTAGAGCTATGAGTAATGATGCTAGAGGACCAACAATTAGTGGTCCTCGTAGGAATTGTGGTGCATCTAAATATCTACGACTATAGCTATTCTTAAGCCATCGGTACTCCTCATTTCCTTCCTTAAACCTTATGTCTAAACCCCCGATGAGTAGCACCTCACCTATTTTCAGCTCTTTGATTAGCTTGAGTACCGCGTTGACATAGCTGTTTATATGGTTCTTTTGAGGGTTCATCCTATTCAGTAAAACCACGAGTTGCTCATGTTCATCTATAAACACTTCGTGTGGCAAACTCAAACCGTAATCCTCAAGAGATGTAAAATCGGGTAGCAAGGGGGTTGCGATATATCCTACGCGTCTCATTCTCAATTTTTCGACCATGTACTTAGTTGTTATGTAGCCAACAGCTCCAAATCCTGGAAAGCCGGTGATGAGTATACGTGTAATATCCTTTGGTTGTACTTCGTGAGTTAGTATAAGCTTATACCTTCGCATTATTGACCACCTTCTCGCGTATGATAACAGCAGGGCCATAAACTGCCGTTAGCATCTCTCGATGACCGAGAATACTACGCCCTATAGCTAAAAGCTTGTCTTGCTCATCAACGACCAGAACCTCGTCTCCAGGTCGTATGTTTTCATCTGCTAAAAGGATGTGTTTTGCGAATACTGTCCAACCATTCATGACGTCAGATACCATCTCGTTAACTACCACTACTCGATATAGTGGAAAGGGTAAGTACTTGTGGAGCAGTTTTGCAAACGGTATGTGTGGTATAATCACATGATCAGAAGCTCTGATGGTAATAGCGATGGTGTTGCCCTCTATTACCACCTGACGTATTTTATCTGTAGTTTTCGATTTACATATCTTTGGATGCCGATGCAGTAGCTCATGCAGTGCTGGAATAGCGTAGCTAGTAAATTGGTAAGCTATCAAATGCTCAAGAATTCGCCACTCAAATTCTGTTGGCTTACTACACTTCAGCAAGATTACATCCATAACGAGCTTTTATTATTACCCTCAGCATACGGGTTTCTTGAAGCGTACGGTCTATACCTCTTCTTCAAAACCTTGTCTATAGCCTTTAAGAAATCGTCCATTACTACAATTCTTCTTCGCTCTCTTATAGCGTTCAATCCTGCTTCTGTACATATTGCCTTTATGTCAGCTCCTGTTGCTCCTTCGGTTAAACGTGCCAGCGTATATAGATCTACATCCTCTGCTAAGGGCATCCGTCTTGTATGGACCTTAAATATCTCATAACGCCCTCTGAGGTTGGGTAACGGTACTTCAATTATTTTATCGAATCTCCCTGGTCTTAGTAATGCTGGGTCAAGGATGTCTATGCGATTGGTGGTCGCGATTACCTTGACATTATCTAGGGGGTCGAAACCGTCAAGCTCAGCTAGCAATTGTGTGAGAGTTCTATGGATTTCACGTTCTCCACTTGTACCTACATCGAGTCGCTTCGCTCCAATCGCATCTATTTCGTCGATTAGGATTATTGACGGGGCTTTCTTTCTTGCGAGTGCAAACACCTCACGTACTAACCTCGCACCTTCACCAATGAATTTCTGAGCTAGCTCGGATGCTATGAGCCTTATGAAAGTGGCTTTGCTTTCATGGGCAACGGCCTTTGCTAGCAGTGTTTTTCCACAGCCCGGGGGACCATAGAGGAGAACTCCCTTCGGAGGCTCTATACCCATCGATCTAAATAGGTCAGGGTTTACAAGTGGCAGCTCAACCACTTCTCTAAGCTCCTCTATTTGTTTCTCAAGACCGCCTATATCATCATACGTAACATTGGGGCGCTCGATCACTTCTAATGCTCTTACATATGGGTCCTCATGTGTGGGCAGCACCTCTACTATGGCTGAACCTCGCTGGTTCAAAGCCACTGTTGCTCCGGGACGAAGTTTTGACCTGTCAACTGTATCGAGTACGTGAACTATCAATGTGGGTCCAGTACTACTCTTAACTACTGCACGTCCATCTGGCAGAAGGTCTATCAACGTTGCTTCGATAAGCGGAGGCGCCATGAGCTTTTCAACCTGCCCTTTATAATATTCCAGCTCTTCGCGATACTTAGCTATGAGTCCACGTAGGTGAGCCACTTCCATTTCCAACTCTCGAACGCGTAGCTCAAGATATCGTGTGTAGTCTACGTATTCACTACCACTTTCTGATGTCATGCTATTGCTCCACCACTCATAGAGTCTTGCTTTTCCTAAAAGGCTAAAATAGTTATTCCGAAATACTTTCCTCGGGATATACTTGAAGAGTGAGACAATAACCTGTGAGATGTGTGGTATACAAATACCTAGAAATCAGGCGAGGACCGTTTATATCGAAGGCACTGTGTTATGGGTATGCAATATATGTTACTCGAAGATATCAAGGCCTCGTGGTTCTACATCAATAGCTCAACAGAGTGTTAGGCCTCACATAGCTGTTACGACTAGTGTTCAAACGCCTCAGCAATTACAGTCTCATACAAAGTGGGCTGGACAAAGCATTAGTACTTCGAGGAAGAAATCTCAAGATCTGATAAGATATGAGCTTGTTGAGGACTATGCACAGCGTATAAGAAGTGCAAGGGAACGTTTAGGATGGTCAGTAAGTATGTTGGCTGAGAAGGTTAAGGAGAGTGTCACCACTATAAAGCGGATTGAAAGCGGTAAACTCAGACCAACTATAGATCTAGCTAAGCGATTAGAGGAGGTGCTAAGGATAAAGCTGCTTGTACCATCAGTTGAGGAAGAGTTGGGGCCTAGGGAGGCGCACACGAAGAAATACGTGACATTAGGAGAGATAGTTGCTATACGAGGTGTAGAACAAGATAATGAGTCGCATTCATAATTCTGAAAACAAGGTTTTGCTCATAGTTCGCGAGGATGAATTGGAGGATCTGAATGAGATATTAGCGATATTACATGAGGCAGGATATGAGGAGCAACAGATTGTTGTTGTAAAGCATGTCGACAGTAGATGTTATGTAGGCAAGGGTAAGCTGGAGGAGATTAAGAACCTCGTTAAGAGTTATGGTATACGCAAGGTATGCGTTTTCGATAGTCTAAAACCTAGACATTACACATGTTTGATGAAGGAGCTTAACGTTGAGGTGCTGGACAAGGTAATGATAATACTTGAGATCTTCGATCGCCACGCAGGATCTAGAGAGGCGAAGCTTCAAATCGAACTCGCTAAGTTAAAGCATGAGCTACCTCTGATCCGTGATTGGCTTCGAAGAGTTAAGCTGCGTGAACTTCCTGGATTTCTTGGAGCAGGTGAATATGCCGTCGATGCTTACTATCGTCATGTGAAAAAACGTATTGCAAAGATATCGCATGAGTTAGAAGAGCTGAGGCGTAGGCGTGAACGTGAGCGAAGAAAGCGTAAGGAAATAGGCTTTCCTCACATAGCCATCGCTGGTTACACAAATTCTGGCAAAACAACTCTCTTCAATGCTTTAACAAACCTAAATAAGCCTACAGGTTACGAGATGTTTACAACCCTTTCAGCTAAGACATACGCTGTTAAGCTCTGTGGTGAGATGGTAGCGCTTGTTGATACTGTTGGCTTTATCAAGCGTATACCTATGGAAATAATAGAGGCATTCAGAGCAGTTCTAGAAGAGATTTCAGATGCTGAGGGTATAGTGCTAGTACTAGATGCCAGTGAAAAGGTTGATACAGTGCTAGACAAGTTGGACTCCTCTATCACCATCTTGAAGCGTATAGGAGCTTACGGTAAGCCCATGGTTATCGCACTTAATAAAGTGGATTTAATCACTGCCGAGCAACTCGACGAGCGTCTTCGTGTGGTACGGGATTTCGTTACTACATACGCACTAAACGTTGTTGATATCGTAGCTATATCAGCTTTAAAGAGAATAAATATCAGTAAGCTAAAGGAGGGGATATGCAGTATTGTAAAACATTGCCACAAGACCTCACCCCACCAGTCTTTGTACTGAGATTGGGTCATCGCCCTAAGCGCGATAAGAGAGTCACAACACATGTTATTCTTGTGGCCAGAGCCTTTGGTGCGCAAGGAGTTTTCATAGCCGATGTCTCAGATGAAACCCTTTACAACACTGTGCGAAAAGTAGTAGAATCGTGGGGTGGAAAGTACTTTAGCTTAGTGATGGGTGTAAGCCCATTAAAAATAATTAATGAGTGGAAAAGAGAGGGAGGGTGTGTTGTTCATCTCACGATGTATGGTATTCCAGTAGATGAGGTCGTTGATAGAATACGTAAATGCAGTAAGATCCTTGTTATTGTAGGTGCCGAGAAAGTACCGCGTATATACTACGAGGTAGCAGATTTCAATGTATCCATAGGTCTACAGCCTCATTCAGAGGTTGCAGCGCTTGCGATATTCCTTGACAGGCTTTGGAGTGGAAGAGAGCTTGGCTTATGTTTCCCAGATGCAAAGATGTATATAGTGCCGAGTGAACGAGGTAAGC
>DQTV01000122.1 GCA_015662595.1 Ignisphaera aggregans | reverse complement strand
TATAGATTATGTAGTGATGAAGTGTTTCTTTACTTTAGCTTGACTGCTTGTAATGCGGATATACGTTGTTAGCTAGTATGTGCTAAGGCTTGTGAAAGTGATTCAGCTTCGCGAATGCTATTTACATTTATGACTATTATCACAGGTTTGCCTACCGGGGGTGTTAGGCTACAACGCACATTACCGCTCTCATCAACATATGCGAATCTACAGTTCGGGTTGTTATGATGAGGAGAACGAATTACGAATAGATACTCATTGCCTCCACTAACTACGGTAAAGCACGTATTTTTAGTACATAGTATCGAACTACTTATATTCATCGTTGTCAATCTCGAATGTAAAAAGTATATAATGTCCCTGAAGTCTTCAAGTTCGATGACAGATATCTTCATAGACTTACACCGATACTTAAATCAAGTGCTACTGATAGATATCCTTAGATTGTTATCGCTATTTAAGATCGCTATTTCTAGCTAATCTTACCCTTACCCTCCTTCTAACATACAATATCTTTCCTTCAACTAATCGATCATTTATTACGTTGACTATCTTCGCATCTGCGATGGCCCCAATAAACGTTGTTGAGGCGCGTATCAGCACTACAGGGCCATGATATAGGGGATAAGCAACTAAGTACCCTCGTCTCTTAGGATGTTTGCACGCAATGACAACTCGCACTACCTTATTTAAGAGCTCAGCCTTTCTACTCATATTGAATTCCTTTACACGGATATATAGTTCGTATGTGGATTTTCGTGCTATAGCTGGTGGTGGTGCCTTGAACGCCTCAAAGGCTGAGCGAGGTAGCGGACGGAATCTATATAAAATTATATGTTCTACCCCTAACTTAACTAGCGAGTCTATGAGGTTGATAGTCTTAGCTATATCGTCTTCAGTTTCTGAGGGAAGACCGTGCATCAGGTAAACATAGGGTCTCAATCCATGTCTTTTAAGCAGTTCAATAGCTCGCAGAGCATCTTCAACCGTAGACGCTCTACCAACACGATGCAGCAATTCATTGCTTCCGCTTTCTAAGCCTATATAAACCACCGATCCTTTCAAGTATCTTCCCAAAACCTCAGCTACGTATTCATTGACTAAGCATGGCTTTACGTTTTCAATAGAGATCGCTGCAATACCTTCACGCACTTCATCTATGCTCGTTACCCTATCGAGCAGTTTCTCGATGTAATCAATGTTTGGAGGTGGTTCACGAGGATCTGTAAGGGGCTCTGGAGCAACTAGTAGGTCCCTGCCATAATCTAGGAAGTCCGGTGCACTTAGGACAATTCTTGTTATGCCTAGAGATATCAGCTCTTGTACCTCGCTAACAATAATGTCAGGATTGCGAGAACGTGGAGGCCCATGTAACAGTGGTACGTTACAATAACCACAGCCTGGAGGGATGTTTACAGGACATGCAATGCGATGTGAAAGCGGAGCCTTGCGACACCTTCCACAACCTAAGCATTTCACAGAGTTTGTGAATGTGGCTCGGTAGAAGTTACTACATCCTCGAACAACCTCTACGTATACCCTTGATGCCCAGTAAAATGGGTAATTACAGATGTCAGGTATGGACGTCTTGATACGGTCTATGATAGTGCGCGGTGCCCATGGAGCTAAGGTCGAGGTAGAGGTTGTACGTTTCTTAACCTTTACTCCTAGAGGCAGGTCAATGTCGCTCTCGCTACAAGACTCTATGAACTGTTTAATTCCGTGGTATCGCTGTAGTATTGTGATTAAGGGAATCTCTGCTTCGCCAATGATAGCTACATCGTAATCGAGAAGATCTATCTGCGGGTGTAGAGTTCCAGGCCCTCCTAGGAGTATGGGACCTCCATTCCTTTTCTTCCACATGGCTATAAGCTTTCTAACAGCCTCGAGATCACTAATCATGAACGATATTGCTAATACGTCGTACTGACCAATCAGAGAAGGCGTTGAGATAGCGTGTTCGTATGGTATCAGTGTCGCATCTACACCATACGCTCTGAGCAATGATGTGATGATGCGAGGCCCGATACCTATCACATCGAGAGTAGAGTATCTCACACCTTTTCCTCGAGCATTTGCATCCACTACAACAATACGCTCCACATTATGTCACCGTATAATGTCAGCCCGGGGAGTTTAGGTCACGGTTCCACTCCGTCTTGAACTCATCATCCAAGCCTAAGGCTACTCAACGTTTATCCCGGTGCCTATCCACACGGAGTTAATACAGTTAGACAAGCTTAAGAGCTGTAGCTTTGAGAGGAGGTTTAGTGACCACCTGCCTAGGGTGAAAGCGTGAGCCTGGCTAGGATAAGGTTTATCCAAAAGAGTTTGATAGAGAAGTACGGGGTTATTGGCATTGTCGCCTCTAGATATCTTGAGGCTGGTCTAAGTGTAAGAGTGCTGCACCCTACACGCTATGGTCCGATACATATAGTTGTTAGTGGTAATAACATTAGATTAGCGATAGAGGTCTTCTCGGAAGCACGCGAGGTCCCTAAGGAAGTGGTAGAGAGAGTAGTTGAGAAGGCGAAGCTTATAAAGGCAAGACCTGTGCTTGTACTCTATGGTGATGGGCCTAGGCTCACGGATGAAGTATTTGAGCTATGTCGAAAGTATGGAGTTAAGGTTCGTAGGATCAGAGCTCAGTGATCGAGGGCTCAATCACAGCTCATTAAAACCCCGCTTTCATCACAGCTCGTTGTCTGGATGTTCTATATCCTCGCCACTTAAAATAGTAACTGCTTAGCTGTTGCAACACACGAGTCTCTATGTTAAGAGCTGCTTGAGTTGACAATCGAAATACACATGGGTAGGCACTCTGTCTTGTTGTACTTCCACACCCTCCAATCTAAGAAGCCGTCTTTTCATCTCCCTTCCTCCAGGAGTGTATCCTCCCAACTCTCCTCTCTTAGTAACGACTCGATGGCATGGTATGAGCGGAGCGTATTTGTTCATTGCTAAGTAGCGTGCTATGACACGAGGAGTTGTCTTGAGGATGTGAGCTAATGTGCTATAGCTCACTACTTTACCTATGGGTATCAGTAGAAGAAGCAAGTAGACGATATCCATGCGCGTTCTTGGTTCACGTAGTATTCTGATCGCCGTCTCTATTTCGTTCTCTTTCAACATCGTGTGTAGAGCACCCCCTCTTAAATAGTTCTCGTTGTCGATTTATCTAGTTTGATTGGTGACAGCGTGAGGCATTTACCTTCACCGTTACTGCTTCTAATAGTAATATCAAGGTTTAAGAATGGAGTTGAAGTTCAGGAACTTATAGAGGTAGTAGAGGAGTTGCAACGACGGGGATTTAACCTTGGGTATACGTTCGTTCCTCTTATAAAGCTACGTATGTCTCGTGAATTGATGCTCGATCTAAATCTATTAAAGGTATTGGGACTGGTAGTTGAAATGAATGGGAGGATTAGCGTTACAGAGAAGGCGCTTTCACTGATCTCTAAGCTGAACTCCCGTAGCACCATGGTTAAAGGGCTTATATCGGCTGTGGACACGTTGATAATGCAGCGAAAAAGGTGTGAAAGCTTATTCAGCTCCTGAGCTACGGATCATAATCAATATAGAATGACTGGAATCTATTGCTTGGATTTTCGTATCTGTATTCAACGGCTTCCACAATTGCGGCCGGCGGGCCGCGTCGACATGCGTCAAGAAGTTGTTCTAATGCTTCTTCAGGTCCTTCTGCAACTACAAGTACTGAACCATCGTCCAGATTCTTAACGAAACCCTTTAACCCTAATCTACGCGCAATGGTATACACGTAAGCTCTGAACCCCACGCCCTGTACTAAGCCACGAATTTTAATCACAATGCGTTTCATTGCCATACACCTAAGCGACTTAGTATGGTATGTGCCATTTCACGTAACTTCTGTGCACCCTCGCTCTCTGATGCTTTTAAAAATTCATATAGTTGGCCACTATCTACAGCCTCAGCCAACTTAGGATCCAATGGTATTTCTATAAGCGGACCCTCATTTGGTATCTGTGGCTGAGAACCGAAAACACGATACACATTGCCACAATGTGGACACTTAAAGTACGCCATGTTTAATACTGTGCCTAGCAGCGGTAAATTCAACATCTTTAAAAACTCATATGCCTTCGTAACTACGTGCGATACCATAAGCCCTGGTGTAAGTACGAGGACTACGCCGTTAATTCGATCCTTAAGTGTCTGAGCAATGGTAAGGGCTTCGTCTCCCGTTCCAGGAGGTAAATCTATCACCATTAGATCTCGCTCGCCCCATTCTGTGCGACTGAGGAAGTCCAATATAGTACGAGTTTTAAGCGGTCCTCGCCATACTACGGGCGCGTTCTTCTCCTTAAGGAATAACTCTATAGATAGCACAGCTATGGTATCTCGCTCCACAGGCTTTATTATACCATCGATTGAGATCGCAGCAAAGGCGTTTCTCAAGCCTATAAGCCATGGAATGCTTGAACCATGCATATCAGCGTCGAAAATAGCTACCTTCTTTCCATGCATTGCTGCATATATAGCTATAGAGCTGGCAATCACAGACTTACCTACACCGCCCTTACTACTCAATACCGCTACCACATGCTTTATCGAGGAAAGCTTCGAGTATACTTCGTGCATAATCTGTTGCAGAGACAAAGACTCTACACCTCGCAGTGTTTGCTTCATCTTCTAGTGCAGAGAGTATCAAAATTCAATAATATAGGTTGTTTCAGATACACCTCATGTCGGGTTAAAGCTTATATTCAAGTCTAGTAGCGATATAGCCACGAGCTCTAAGGATTAGATAAAAGCTGCTGGGTGAGCCCCACGGCGAAAGTTCGTGGGGTTGTTCACTTAATCAGCGATCTGTGCAAAGGTTGCGGGATATGTGTATGGATATGTCCACGTAATGTGCTTGAAATGTCAGATAAAGTCAATAGGTTTGGCTGGAGGATACCTAGAGTAAAGAATGGATGCGTAGGATGTAAGCTCTGTGAAACATACTGTCCAGACTTAGCTATATGGGTCGAGGTAGTGCGTAATGGAACGTGAAAAGTTGTTGAAGCCCGGCACATACTTCATGACAGGCAACACGGCGGTTGCTGAAGCTGCGTTGATTGCTGGATGCAGATTCTTTGCTGGTTATCCCATTACCCCTTCGAGTGATTTGATGGAGCATATGGCACGAAGGCTTCCACAGGTTGGAGGCATATTTATTCAGGGAGAAGATGAGGTAGCAGCTATAAACATGGTGTTAGGCGCATCAGCAGCAGGGTTAAAGGCTATGACCGCAACAAGCGGCCCCGGCCTCTCCCTCATGGAAGAAGCGTTAGGATTAGGCTTCATGTTGGAGTTGCCAGCAGTCGTTGTTGATGTTCAGCGCGTAGGACCTGCAACCGGAATACCTACACTTGGAGCTCAAGGAGACGTTATGCAAGCTATATGGGGATCTCACGGAGATAGGGAGGTCGTCGTGTATGCACCTTCTAACGTTCAGGAAGCCTTCGACCTTACGATAGATGCCTTCAACACGGCTGAGGAGCTTAGGCTACCGGTTATAATCTTGCTTGACGAGCTTATAGGTCACGGATATGGTAGGCTCAGAGTACCCAATCTCGATGAGATAAGGATTGTAGATCGGAAAAAAGCCGATATCGTGGAGGGGTATATGCCGTTTAAGACTCACGTTCTTGTACCTCCCTTTGCTGAGCCAGGAAAAGGGTTCAGACTACATATGACTGGTTTAGTTCATGATGAAAGGGGGTATCCTGTAATAGATAGAGACGCGACTGAGAGACTTTTAACAAGGTTACTGCTGAAGGTTAGAGCTAATAGAGATAGGTTAGTTAGCTATGAAGTATATCCATGTGATGGTATCGACAAAGCTGAGGTAATGATCGTAGCTTACGGGAGTATAGCTAACATCGTTAAGTGTGCATTGAAGCGCCTTAAAGCTCATGGAATCAAAGCTATACTCTTTAGGCCGAAAGTTCTATGGCCTATGCCTGATGTTGAGCTCTGTAAATCTGTTGAAAGCTACGGTGTTGAGAATGTGCTGGTAGTAGAGATGAACTATGGTCAGTACCTTTATTTAGTAAGAGCAGCATTGCTACACTGTCCAACACCTTATAGGTTTGTTTCTATTACGCCCGGCTTCTATCCATCACCCAAGGAGCTATCCGAGAGAATACTGAGGGTGCTATCTTGAGTTCTAAAATTGAGCTTCCACCGACATATAAAGACATCGAAGATCTGATACGTGTAGATAGATTACCAACGATTTGGTGTCCTGGATGTGGAATAGGCATTGTATTGAAGACGTTGTTAAGAGCGATCAAAAAATCAGATATTGACGTAGATAGGCACGTAATAGTATCGGGTATTGGCTGTGCAGGTAGAGTCTCTGGGTACGTCAGATTAGATAGCTATCACGTACTTCACGGAAGAGCGATACCGTTCGCTATTGGGATAAAATTAGCTAAACCCGAGCTTGAAGTCACGGTGGTTAGTGGTGATGGAGATATAGTTGGTATTGGTGGCAACCACTTCATTCATGCAGCAAGGCGCAATCACGACATAAACGTCGTTATAGTGAACAACATGATCTATGGTATGACAGGAGGACAGGTAGCACCAACAACGCCTAGAGGCGCTAGGACCACTACAACACCCTATGGCAACATTGAACGCTCTATCAGTATTCCACTGCTTGCTATAGCTGCTGGTGCAACATACGTTGCTCGATGGAGCGTACTCCATGTCGATCACATGATGAATTCCTTCATCAAGATGTTTAGACATAAAGGATTTGCTGTAGTAGAAATCCTCAGTCCTTGCACTCTTTTCGCTAGTAGAAACGGTATTGAACTATTACAGCTCTACGAGATTCTACGACGAAAGTGTAAGATCGTCTCCAATCCAGACCCGTGGGAGAGTCACATAGACATCTTTGGCGATAAACCGATAATTTTAGGTGAATTTATAGAGATTGAAAGGCCTAGTTATGAAGAGCTTGTATGGAGTAGCATTAGGGGGTGACATGAGCATTGATAAGCATAAGGATTACAGGAGCTGGAGGACACGGAATAGTTTTTGCTGCTCGAGTGCTCGGTAGCGCGTTTACCAAGCGGGGATTCAATGTTGCAATGAGGATCTCGTATTCCCCAGCTCAGCGAGGAGGGTGGTCTCGGGCAGATATAGTGATCTCTTCTGAAGAAGCTATATGGAATCCTATTGCTGATGAGCTAGACGTCCTTATAGTGACGACGCAGGAGAGATACGATGCTGAGGTAAGGGATGTAAGGCATGGAGGGTACGTGATATATGAGTCGGAAGTAGTAAAGCCTAGGGATATTGAGGGAGTTGAGCAGATACCTATCGAGGCTTTCAAGCTAGCTGAGATGGTGGCAGGCAGTAGGATATTTGGTAATAGTGTTTTGATTGGGTTCTTTGCTTCCGCCTCAGGTTTGATACCTCTTTCTCTACTTGAGGAAGTGATGCGGGAATTAGGGGTTAAGGCCTTAGACAGCAATTTAAAGGCTCTACGCGTAGGATTTGAGCGTGGGCTCAGCGTTAAGATACACCTCAGGATATAGCATATAGAGTTGCGCCGCGAGACTTAATTGTGCTCAGCAGGGAAGAATATTAGTGTTGTGTGAGTCTTATGACAGGGCCCATACACATCAAAGCTCGTAAGGAAGATATAGCGTCGAGAGTTATAGTCGCTGGAGATCCTGCAAGAGTTGAACAACTCGCATCAATGCTTGAAGATGTTAAGCTAGTTAATAAGAATCGAGGAATAATCATCTACAGCGGTAAGTATAAAGGAATCCCGATATCCATTGCTATGCATGGTATTGGAGCGCCCTTTGCTAGCTTAGTACTTGAGGAACTCATAATGCTTGGAGCAAAGGTGGTAATACGTTTAGGTAGTTGTGGTGCTATGGTAAAAGGGCTACGTATAGGAGATGTGGTAATACCTACATCAGCAGCTTACTACCCAGGAGGCTTCTTCTATCAGTACTTAAGAGAGTGTGTTTGCATGGCGGCTGCTCCGCATTTCGAAGTACTTAAGGCACTAGTTGAGGAGGCTAATAAACATGGTTTGAAGTATGTTATCGGTCCCGTGATCAGCAGCGATGCTTTCTATGCTGAGGATCCTGAGTTTATCGAGAAGTGGAGCAGCAGAGGTATAGTTGCAGTAGAGATGGAGTGTGCAGCTCTCTTCATGTTAGGCACTATGAGGAACATCAAAACCGGGGCACTGCTAATAGTTAGCGATTCACCTGTTGAGAAAACAGGTTTTGCTTCGGCAGAAGAGCTTAGACCCTACGTTGAGCGCGCAGGTAGAGCTGTGCTAGAGGCCATCATTAAGGTTGAGGTATAGTAGGTTCAGTGTCGTCTAGCATCATCACTCGTTCAGATGCCCCTTATCATCACGGCATGATTAGTGACTGAGGTGAAAGCTACGAGTAGATATACACACTCTAAGACATCAAAGTGTATAGCGGAGTTATTAAACTTCAGAGGGTTACTCATCAAAACCCACAGCGTAAACATAGGCATTGTACTAGCACTACAATTCGCTTCTGAGTTGTCACGCTATTGTAGTTCGATATGCGTATTTATTCCTAAAGAGCTTGAGCATCTATTCGCCACAATGCTCCACACCACTCAGTTATGTGAATCCCAAAGTGTATGCCCTCTAATAGTAACGGACATTACCACGGATAGAGACACTCTACAACGATGTAAATGCGCTATATTCTTGCAGTGGAGAGATCACTTCATCGATATTGACTATGGGATGGCGCGAAGCCTAAGTAGAATCATAATAATTGCGGTAGGTAAGGTGAGCAAAGCTAATATGCTATTAAAGAGTCGAATGTACGAGCGTGTCGCTGTACGTAATATTGATGGTAACAGATACCTTATCAGATTCTCAGATAAGGTTTGTTTTGTAGTTGTTGATCAAGGCATCATTCGCGACATGGATATACCGCACGATGTAATGAGAGCCTATAGCATCTTACGTAACTACTTCATTGAGTTCGGTGCACTGAGGATCAGAGATGCTGTTAATGCATTAAGTAAGGAGCTGATGATAGACAAGGCTAAAGCTCGTGAGATTCTACAAAATCTGGCAAAGCTACATTTAATTAATGTACGTAGCGGATATGTCGAGGTTTCAATGGAATCCATACCTCTACATGAGGATCAAGAACGCGACATATCGTACAAAACGTAACTAAGACTTAGTGAGCCATCATAATCGGGGTCATATTAAAGCTAGCTAGAGATTGTAGCTATGCCGATATACATCGATACTGTATTTAGGTAACAACGAAATTTTGTTTCAAAACATTTTTATTGGGTAGGAGCGAATCAGAATCTGTTGAATATCCATTAAGTTATTTGAAGAAAACTCTTTGAGTGAATCCGTGTATTAGCAATCCCTCTAGGATTCTTTGTGTTAACCACCACGCATTCCAAGAATGTACCTACTTCACTCGATAAGGAGGTGGGGCTTGCATATGCTACTATTCACTTGCAAGTCTTAGAGGAGGCCATAAGCAACACCATAAAGCTTGTCGAAAAATCGCTTGTCATGGTTGTTGGCCTTCGTGAAAGAGCTGAATGCAGATATGCACTGCTTAACGAACCCTTAATTTCAGGCTTAGCAACAGGTTTTGCTTTAGATAGGCATGTCATAGTAACGGCTGCTCATGTACTTAGCGATGCTGTTGATATATGTGTAGTATCGCTAGATGGGGAGATGAGCAAAGCTCAACTTCTAGGTCTTGATGATAGATGGGATGTGGCTTTTCTACACTTAGACCGCACTATGGACTCGCTTAGTACGGCAATCCCGAAAGTGGGAATGCTGGTACTAGCCTGCGGTATGGCTTTTGGATCTCTAGCTCCATATTACTCCCTAGGTATTATCGGTGGTACCTTTGCATCCATAAACATGAATGGTAAGATAATTGAGGGGCTTCTTAAAAGCGATGCTGTTACAGTTCCCGGTATGAGTGGAGGGCCGTTGGTAAACCTAAGAAGCGAGGTCGTGGGGATGATCTTAGCGTGTTCACGCGATGCTATAGCGCCTGCATATGCAGTACCAATAAATAGAATTGAGTTCAGCTATCGTATCCTGAAGAAGTATGGACGTGTCATCAGGCCTAGAATAGGGATTAAGGTTCTCTCACTACATAATCGAAGAGAGAATACACATCGTGGATTAATTGTCATAGGTGTTGAGAAGGGAAGTCCAGCGGATTCATGTGGAATAGACGTGGGAGACATTATCATGAGCATTAATGGTGTCGAACTCAATTCTGTTGAAGATTTGTGGAATGCGATAGACGAGTCCGTAATACGGGGGCTAAGCTACATAGAGATAACGTTTTATAGTCGTTTACAGCGAAAAGTCAACAAGTGCTATATACACTTAACTTTATAGACCTTTACGAGATAGGGTATACGGGCGGCGGTGGGGCTCCGCTGACACCCGCATATGACGGGAGAATGAGGCGGATGCCCGTGGGCGCCCGACATCTAATAATTCCTTGACTCTAAGGCTTCTCAACTCATTATCTTTGACACGCTGTCCTTGAGTAAGCCGCACTGATAACCGTAACGTATAGGTTGGGGATGAATGTACTGAATGTACACCTCAGCTAACTTCTTTGATTAGCGGTTTACCACCGCGTTCTCGACTAATTTCTCTTGAACTCTTCGTTGTCTCTATGTTGAACTCTAGCGTCAGATCCTCGTTAACTTCGACAGACTTCTCTTCATAGATATAGGTATCTTCGTCCAGATGCTTATATACGTAAATTACATAGCGTCCACTTGGAATTTCGAACACAGCTTCTCCAGAACTATCCGTTTCAGCCTTGGCAACAGTCTTTCCTTCAGACTCAGCTACGACTGCCGCATCGCTTAGTGGTTTGTTCTTGAACTTTACTATCAGGTGAACGCGATGATACTTTAGCTCTCTTACACATTGTGGCAATCCCTTGGATTCAAAGAACTTGTTTGTCTTTGCAACAAGCTCTTTAATCAGGTCCTTCACTTCGTTAGGTATGCTTCTATCCATGATGACTGACCTGTACGTGACTGAGAATGTGTGGCAGAACTCGTTGTACTTATTATGATCGAAGCGCACAGTTAAGGGTATCAGCTTATCTCGTATTATATCGAACTGTTTATAAAGGCTTTGGGGTAGTTTCACATAGTAAACGTTAAACGTCTTGGTTAAGTACTCATGTATTTCATCTGGTAGCCCTTTACGAATCTCTACCTCAGTCTTCTTGTACGTTTTCCAATCTTCTGAGGCCATAATTCTCACCTAGTCTTGCGTTTAGTCTTTAGTGACTTAAAAATGCTTAGGAGTTGGTGATATAGCGTGAGAGCGGAGCGATATGTTAATGATGAGTTCACGACGAGCTGATTAGTGATGATCGTTCCCTTGCTGAGTTTCATTACCTGCTGTGGGTTGCGAGCTTAGGCTTGGTAAGCTCATACGCTGTAAATGCATTTCAATTGTTTCTAGGAGTCGGAGGATGTTTTCAGCTACGTTTAGAGCCTGTTTTAATACATTACTAAGTTTCGTAATCATCGGCACTATCTGCTGCATTTTGTCTAGTGTTTGTTGTAATGCCGTTATCTGATCGTATATCTTAATCTTTGTAGCAAGAATTTGAGCACAGCGTTTAATAGAGCTCCACTTTCGAGCCCACTTTGGTATTATCCCCTGACTTCGTAATGCATCTATATTCTTTAACAAGACTTCTAACGACATATCGAGCTTTGAGGCGGCATCCTGAAGAGAATGCGCAGATGCTAAGACCTCGATTAGTCTCTTCTCATTATCGCGTATTGTTGGAAGGGGTTCGAGAACTAGTTCAAAAATGGATGAAACAGCGTCTTCCACAGCCTCTCGCACAACCACCTCTAACTCTTCACTCTCCACAAGAAATATATCCGATAGCTGTATCACCTTGACCCCTAAGTGAGATGCTAATTCGTGAGCTGCATCGTCTGCAAAACCCTTACATATAACCATGGGTTTCATCCCTAGGAGTACAGCATTTACGTATGCCTGTCGTACTCCCGTCACATCGAGTTTGCCAGCCTTTACCTCAACAGCATACATATTTCCTTCGTCATCACGTGCTATGATATCTACCTCTCCAACCTCAACATTGTTAATCACTACCTTCTTATTCGTCTCTACCACCTTTAGTCCCATGTCTTCAAGCAATTTCTGTGCTATACGTTCACTACTATGCCATCGCTGACTACTAGAGAGTTGTATCACTTTTATCACCACCTTATTTTTAAGGTCTGTCAGCATTCAAAAACTATGGTGCTGAGAATGCCGTGAGCTGAGATGTGATGAGGGTTTCTGG
>DQTV01000093.1 GCA_015662595.1 Ignisphaera aggregans | reverse complement strand
TCTAAGCATGTACTCAAGCACATCAGCACGAGTAACCATAGCTAAAAGCCTTCTCTTATCATCTACTATCGGTACTGCTCGAGCCTTCCACGAAACGAACTTAGCTAAAGCCTCATCAAACCTGGTACCGCTTTTAATTGCGTAGGGAGGCTCCATAACCGTTAGAACCTTGGTATCTCGACCAGCACCCCTCATTAATATAGTGCGATAGCTAACAACACCAATAAGTCTATCCTTATCTTCTACTACAGGTACTAACCATAACCTCAGCTCTCTCATCTTGCCAAGAAGCTCCCCGATTCTCATCATGGGCTTAGCTACGAGAGGAGGCTCCTTAGCAATATCGTCGATCTTGGTTGAGAAGCTCATCTACACACCCAATACTAGGTATGGCACCGTGTAGAATTATGTATTTCGGCTCGGTGTACAGAGGTGGAGGAGAAGTTTTCTACGTTCAGGAAACGGGGTTTTGCAGAGAACACCCCTTCTAACAAGCTCAGCTACAACCCTCCTCAGCACTCTACCATCTAGATACACACCTCGATCCTCGATACGCTCTCTAAGCTCATCAAAGCTGAGAGCCGAGGTACCGATGATCTCAAGAACTAGCTTCTCTAGCTCAGCTTCAGAGATCTCTTCATGCATACTGCTATACCTCGGTAACGTAGTTCCAGCTACGTGGATCTATAGCTATGCGGGGTCTCAAACCGCGTCTCTTTAGAAGCTCGACAACGTGTGGATAGAGTATGACCACCTCATCCTCAAGCTGATGAACAAGCCTCTCATCTATATCCCTAAGCCTTTCAGTGAGGTACTCAACATCCTCTCTACTACAGAAGCTCACCATAACCGCTGGGTGTACGCTAACACCAGCATCTAGAAGATTCTTAAGCGCTCGAAGCTGAAGCTCGAAGAAGCTTCTGTCAGCACCGGTAATGGTCTCGAAGATCTCTGGTGTACAGCCCTTGATAGACACCCTCACGTGTATAAAGCTATACTCAGCGAGTTCACGTGCATAGCTCGGATCGTAGCCTATGAGAATGCCGTTGGTCTCGAGAATGAACGTGTAGTTCTTTCCAAAACCTCTCGCTCTCAACTCAGCTAGTAACTGAATTAGGTGCCTTCTAGCGATCGTTGGTTCACCACCACTGACTCTAGCATATCGATACCCCCTAGACCTAGCAATCGATATCAGTTTCACAGCCACTTCACTAGGGCTATAGAACTCCCCACAGCTTTCTGGAGAGCTATTGACTCTCCAACCCCAGCAAAAACCGCATTTGAGGATACAGCCAACAGCATCAGCAACAGCAGACCCTCCATAGAATCTAGATGGTCTGAACCTGTAGTACTTACGCTCCTCTACACCATCGCGTTCCCTAACCACATGCTTTACAACCTCGTTGAGTAGCTGAAGAGGGTTGTACCTCATCTACGATCCTCCTTAACCAGATTTGATGAGCATACACAGGTCTTCAGATAGGTAAGTGCTAGGTTCTGAGCGTATAGATAGTCGTTGAGGGTAACCGTGGTTGCGTATGGTACGTAGCTACTCTCGTAGGTAGTGATAACCGTAGAGCGATCGATAACTATGCTCGTCTCGGTTATAGAGCCATAGCATGCGCGTACACCACACTCCTCCAACCTAGACATGGTCTCTATGTACAGCAGTAGGTATCTTGTGATCGGTGTAACGCACGATATATCCGCTTCGTGTGGAGGGCGTGTCACAAACACTACGTACACACCGCGCTCAACGAGCTTAGCCAGTATGGGCACGACCTCTCTGAGAAAGGCATCGTTTAGGCATGGTATGGATACTATGACCTCGCTAACGATGTCGGCAATGCTAGCTATAGCGTTGAGAGCTTCATGAAAGGTCCTAACCCTTATGTCTAGCGTTGGAATGCGCTCAGTTAGACCCTCTATCAACTCGATAACGTTCTCCCTTAACAGCGCTGTGGGTATAAGCGCTCTCCTAAACCTTACCCCATCGCGATACCCAGCTTCGTAGGGGATGGCTCTAGCTATATCGCCAAGCATCGCTACGAGAGCTAGCTCAACATCAAAGCACTCCGAGTATATCTCGATATAGCCTCCGCGATCCGTTATGGAGTAGAGTATGCGTGGTCCAGCCTCTCTACACGCAGATACGATCTGTGAACATATGGCGCTCTCTAGATGTACCTCAGCAAACTGTTTGTAATCACCTCGAGCAAGCCTACGTAGAGCTGTAGGTGCTTCGGGTGGGACTAGGTGAAGGCTCTTAGCTATATCGAGAGAAGTGTCGAGATCCTTTCTAGCAAAACGTGTTGTGGGGAAGTACCTCTTCTCGATGGTGATAGCGCTATTGGGGAAGAGCACTCTGGGTGCGTGAGGTTCATCGACTAGCTCTAGCTGTAGAGCAGAGACCATTCCCTACATCCTACTCCTCTACAGGCTCAGCATTTAGATAGCGTCGCGCTAGGTAATCAATCTGACTAGCCTCAGCCTCACGATAGTTATCGTCTATCAGCTGCCTAATCATGTCAGCTGCCTTCAGAATGTCTTCAGCTCTGACGAAGATTATGTTCCCATCCCAGTCCTCGACGAAGACTGCGAATATACGCTGATCCTTATCCGTGACCACGTGTATGCATGGAGGGTTCTCACATTCATAGCTCTGCATGGGCATGGCTGTCCTCGGCTAGGCTACTCTGGTTCAAGGAGTTATAAGCTATGCGTTAACTGCTCTCTCTACAGCTCTCTATCAGACTCTCAACGTCATCTCCATGATACTTCATTATATGCGCTACCAGAGCTGAAAGCCTACGAAACTTCTTTCCACAGAATGGACACGTACCGCAACCTCTGTACTTACCCAACTTACTAGCTATACACTCAGCATTTGTATACTTCTCAAAGTAGTGTCTACGACCAAACAGCGGACCTAGACCTGCGAGCCATCGAGCTATGGAGTGAAGCAGCTTGCTCTTATCCTTGGCGTTGAGGGCCATGATGTCAGCCCTAAACGGTATCACATCACGTAGTGTAAAGGCGGTGTATAGTATTTAACTTTTCTCACCATCAGAGGCTAGCCATATTACGCCGCTCCGCACCTCTTGGTTATGGGTTTCGGCTATGCTAAGAGACTTGCTCAACAGGTTTCGAAAACGCACACCGGTACTGCTGGGAACTGTAAGTGTTGAGGATCTCAGAAAGCTATACGAAATTCTTCAGATCCTCAGAGTATCGCTGGTCGAGTCCTTCGATATGATTAAGGATAGAAGGCTTAGAGACGTCTACGACGCCTTTTCATACATGATGCTGCACTACGATAAGCTATGTCAGTTTCTACGAAGAGTTGTAAACGCACCCCTCTACGAAGATCTTCAGAACCGTAGACACTCCGTAGACGAGATGATATCGAGTCTACCGGTAGAGCTTGCGCTTAGAGTTCGAAACTTAGCTAGCTACATCAGAGCTCTACAAAGCTATGCAGCTACAGCATCTCCAAACGCGATAAGGAGTATAATTTTGGATATAAGTGGGGCTGTAGACGATATCGCTAACATCATAAACTCAGTTCTTCGGTGATCAACAGCTATGCGAAGACGATACCCATACGCATTTCTTGCACTGATCCTCACCGCCTTCACAATCCTCAGCCCAATACCCCATACACACTCCCTGAAGGACAGCTCTAGACACATGATCATCGTCGCTGTGGAGCCCACGGCTACGGGTGGTTATCGAGGTGTCTCCGCCGATCTCTATGTAAGGGTTGTGTGTCCAGGGAGTGGCCATGTGTATGTCGAGACCTCACCCCTTACACACATCGATACACAGGCCTCTGCACGCGTAGCGGCTATGGTTGCGAGCATGGTTGCTGGTATAGACTTTACGTACTGTGACTACTTCGTTTCGATAAAGGCGCCCACCCCAATTATCGGAGGTCCAAGCGCTAGCGCAGCTATGGCTGTAGCCTTCGCAGCTGCGCTTCTAGACATACCACTCAATCAGAGCGTGGTGATGACGGGTATGGTGATGCCTGATGGGAGTATAGGTCCTGTGGGTGGTGTAGCTGAGAAGCTCGAGGCTGCAGCTAAACGCGGTGCAAAGCTGTTTCTAGTTCCCTACGGACAGATCTACGCTGTTAAGTACGTTGTTGAGGTTAGGCAGGGACCTAACTACGTTAGTAAGATCGTTAAGCCTGTTCTAGTCGATCTCCGTAAGCTTGGTGAGAAGCTGGGTGTCAAGGTTATCGAGGTAGCCTCCGTATTCGATGCGCTGTCGATAGCTAGTAACGGGCTTTACAGACCTCCGAAAACCATGTCGTTGAGAGAGATCGCGAACAGGTATCTACCCGCTGTAAAACCCATACTCCACAAATGGATAGAGTACGAGATTGAGGAGCTGAAAAACGTTCGTAGTCGTATAACCACCCTGCTGAGAGGCTATGGAGTTCCCCTAGTGCTTAGCCCCGTAATTAACGAGCTGAATAGGTCTATGATCAGCGCCGTGACTAGGGGGTAGAGAGCTACAGTCCCTGGATATGCTCTACGCTGCTGCGTGTAGCTACTACCGAGGTGTCGTCTATGCTAAGTGGCTCTA
>DQTV01000125.1 GCA_015662595.1 Ignisphaera aggregans | reverse complement strand
TCATAGCCTCTAACTCAGCTAACGACATGTGGTGAGTAGCTTAAAAGCATTGCTATGCTAATCCCTAACCCTCTTGTACAATAGGTACTTCTTAAAGTTGTCATAGGGTCTGTTCATAGCTTCAGGAATATACTTCAGTATGTCTGTAGCAAGCATATGGTCTCCCAACTCATGATAAGCAATGCAGCCAGCAAGACCGTTTATGAAGGCTCCGAGGTATGCCGCTTCAAATAGCGGTAAGCCTCTAGCTATCAGAGCCGCGACAATCCCTGTAAGCGTATCTCCTGTACCTCCCACAGCCATAGCAGGTACGTGGGTTTTGTTTAGCTTTACTCTCTTACCGTCGCTAATAACGTCAATCCACCCTTTGAGTAGAATGATTATGCCATATCTAGACGCTTGAGTCTTCACAACACTGATTCTACCCTCTATATCCTCTGGAACTTCAACATTGAACAGCATCCTAAATTCGCCACTGTGAGGTGTGATAACCATTTTACCTCCGAGAAGGTCGCGCCTCTGAGACAAGGCTTTCAGAGCATCAGCGTCTACCACCATAGCCTTATCCATACTCCGTAACAATCCAATTAATTCCCAAACAGCATTGAAAGTCTCCTCCCTAGTACCCAAACCTGGGCCTATCACCACGACGTTTACGCGTTCAAGCCAAGGCTTTAGGCTCTCAACATGTTTAGGCACTAGATAGTCGTAACCCGCTAACTTTATGGTTATTATGTCCGGACTATAGCTAGCGATTATGTCAGCTGCGCGCTCGGGTGCCGCTACGTATGCTAAGTCGACACCTGTTCGAAGTGCGGCAAGAGCCGAAAGCGCAGGAGCTCCAGTAAAGGTCTCAGAGCCTCCGATAACGAGTACGCGTCCAGAAGAACCCTTGTATGCTTTCATAGGTCGAGGTCTGAACCGGTACTCAAGGTCTCCTGGACCAACGTATAGCTCTGCCTCAGGTGGGATACCTATAGAAACAACCTTTAGCTCACCAACATATGGTTGAGCTTTCAGAAGCCCCGGTTTTGGTTTGTGAAGCGTAACCGTAACATCGGCTTTCACTGCTACGCCTAAGACCTCGCCAGTATCTGGATCGATACCTGATGGTATATCTATAGCTACCTTAAGTCCGCTGGAGCTGTTTATCGCCTCTATAGCTTTGGCATATATCGTGCGCACCCTTCCACGTATGCCTATGCCGAGCAAGGCATCGATCACAGCATCGGCCTCAACGCGTTCAGGTATGTCGGAGAGGTCCCTAACTACCTTGATCTCTATACTGAGATCCATCTTCTCTACAGCTTCAAACTGTATCCTTGCAGCCTCGTGTTCAAGCCGTTCAGGGGGTGTGAGCATGTATAGCGTGACTAACGCACCCCTAGAGGCCATGTGCCTCGCTGCGGTTATACCGTCTCCCGCTTTACCTCCAGCACCAGCAAATACAACAATCCTCTTACCTTTCAAACCTCCAAGCTTTTCCTCAACAACATCCGCTACTGCACGACCCGCATTCTCCATTAGCAAAAGCGTTGCTACTCCTAGAGCGTCCGCATTCCTATCAACGATTCTCATCTCAAGACTCGATATGATTTCCATCGTTTGAGCACCCAGAGTAGATAGTGTGCATTAGGTAAGAAGCTTATCTCATTAACACACTCAACGGCTGAGAACTAGGAACACTATATAGGGTCCCCGAGAAAGAGCAGCTTTTGGGCGATGACGAGTTTTCACCAATCTGACTGTTGATGTATTTCCCTCACTCTGAGCCCGAGATGGCGCGGAGATGGTTCTGGACAACACGTAGTGTAATAAAAAGCGTTTTAGAGAGGTATTAGACTGTGGAGGTTGTACCTATGGCTAGCACCAAATTCCTTGAAGAAGCTAGTAAACAGATAGAGCCCGTTTATGGTCAAGGTCTTTTCTTTGTTGGATGGAACTACATAGCGTACTACCTGGTATTTGATTATCATGATCCTTTAGGCTATTACGATGCGGTCCTAAGGGATGAGAGGCTATTTAATGAAGAGATAGGCAAGCTCTGGGCAAACATGCAAAGCTTCTTAGATGAGGAGGAGGTGATGATTAATGGTGTTAGGGTTAGACCAAGGGTTGTGATGATAGATATCGGATTTCGAGGATCTAAGCGAAGGCCCTACATCGTCTTTGGCATACGGTTTAGAGCCCCCATAAAACCTGGTAAGAACGTATATGAGAATAGGTACGAATCTGAAGTTGCTGAGTACGATTATGTAGCTTACTGGATCTTTCCACCTGGATCGAAAGTCTTGGAGGTAGACATGGGTCATGGAGATGAGGAGTGGGACATTGTTGGGAAGAACATAGTCGTGATATACGGTTACCGTGGTAAGAGAACTGGAGGCTACGAACGTATCGTATTCGAGATGCCGGAGCGCTACATTGTCGAGGAGAGGGAGGGTGAAGAGTAGTTCGTAAACACCATCCACACAACACCCATAGCTAACGCCAAGCCCTAGACACCGCTTAGGGCTATTAGAAGCACTATAGCTATTTCTCGCCTGCTACAGCGGCTATCTCTTGGTGTGTAGCTGTGAATAGCTGTAGCGAGTTCTTGCTTACACGTCGAAGTATTCGCGTATTTGAGGAGAAAGAGGTACCGATAGATATAGTGCTTAAGGCTATAGACATAGCTCGATACGCACCAAGCGCAAAGAATATACAACCCTGGGCCTTTATAATTGTGAAAGATCGTGGTATCCTAAATAAGCTAGCGGAGCTACACCCCGGTGCAGCTCCACTACGACGAGCACCCATAGCCGTTGTTGTACTAGCAGATTCACAGGCATCACCAGTGTCGTACCTTGTTGATGGAGCAAACGCAGCGATGTACCTATGGCTAGCGCTTCACTGCTTAGGCCTTGGTGCGGTGTGGATACAAACGCTCAGGAACATCGATGAAATTAGGAAGCTTCTCAACATTCCGGAGAACTGGGTGCCCGTCGCTATAATGGCTATTGGTTACCCAGCTGAAAGACCTAGTCCAAAACCTAGAAAAGACCTTAGCGAAATAGTGTTTGTAGACGTCTTCGGTAACAGATATAGCGGTGCTAAGGCATCTTAGCTATGTAGAGGAAATTGATGTGAGCTACGCTATGCGGCAAGATCTTCAGGCTCTCATAATACGCAAAGCTATACACTTCAGTTTTTCACTACTCTTAATACTTCCCCTAACTCCATCATTTATAGAAGCATCGTCTAGGATAGGCATTACAAATCCTGCACTGCTCATATATTCTCTCCTCACATTCTTTGCAGCCCTTGTCAACAGTATTCAGATTAGGAAGCCCAATCTACGAGAGGAAATGATGCGATTTCTACGAGATTTGAGAAAGCGTAGCTTAACTAAGCTAGAGAGTTTAGCTAGAAGTTTAGGGACACAGACACTGCTTAAAATAGGGTTTGAGGAACTAGACAAGCTGTTTAGCCGAGCCGAAGAGAATCTGAACACCATAGTATCGCGATTAGAGCGCGATTACGAAAAGCAGTATGGATATGTATGCGTGACATTCGCACTAATATCTATTCTACTAGCATACATATTGTTCAATAAACACGTTGTGTATGGAATCCTAGCCCTGGCCATAGTAGACTCGATCTCAGCAATACTCACAGCCCTCATCCCCACCCCAAAGGTATACAAGCACTCCCTACCCTCCATAGCGATATCGTTTATATGCTTCTACATACCGATAGCTATACTTAGTAGTAGCCCAATCAAGAGCCTCGTAGTGTCGGTGATAGTGATACTAGTAGAGATTGCTAGTCCGGAAGACAATCTCACACTTCCCTTCCTCACATCGCTAACTTCATACTACCTCGCCATACCTATACCATTCAACCATTAAAGCAACGATCAATTCAAGGAAATCATTTTAGCCTCCAAACAACATCGTGTTTGAGATGTATCAACACTTTCTAAGCACACTCTTTAACTAGCGTATACATACTCAATAACAGTGATTTTCTAATTTCTTAACCAAGCTTCAATAATATCGTAGTGAATGTCGTCTATCAAGACGGCGGTGGAGATTTCATCAGCGACTTTCTTAATTGACGCAGCGTGATACGCTTATGTATCTGAACTCAGCCACATCGCTATGTCTGAGGTTCAAACCGTGTACTGCCAAGGTAATGACTAGACACTATCGACGCTTGTAGAGCTTCGAACGACTACGATTTCACGTCATTAAGCCTGCGGCTCCTACCAATTCGATGGCCGTGACCTTATAGTCGTACCACTAAACAAGGTGCTTTGATGTCAACATACCCTAGTCTTAAAGTAGTGCAGCAGACTATATCTAAGGTGCAGCTCCATGCATAGCGAGGAGATAGATATAGAGTACTTTAGGAGAGTTGATCTTCGCGTAGGCTATGTGAAGCATGCTGAGCGCATACCTGGATCTAGAAAGTTGCTAAGGTTAGTTGTTGATCTTGGTGGCGAAGAGCGTCAGATAATAGCTGGCTTAGCTGAGTGGTACGAACCTACTCAGCTTGTGGGAAAGTATGTGGTTGTAGTTGCAAACTTAAAGCCTAGGAAGATTATGGGGTATGAAAGCAAGGGAATGATCCTTGCGACTTGTGATGGAGAAAAGCCTGTGTTGATAACGGTTGCTGAAGCGGTAAAGCCAGGCTCAAAGGTTTGTTGAAGTCCAGCAATCCTTTTTTAACCTTAATCCTGAGTCTCTTGAGAGGGTGGTAACATTATCCATGCTCCCGGAGGTTCGAGGTAGATACAATCCTACAGCCGTAGAGAAGTGGGTTTTAGAGTTTTGGCAAACCAACTCCATTCCCATTAAGGTAAGGAAGCGTAGTTGGGAAAGCGGCGGACCTCTATTCAGATTCTTGGAGGGTCCGCCAACAGCCAACGGCTTTATGCACGTGGGGCATGCTAGAGGACGTACATTCAAGGATATTGTGCTCAGGTTCAAGAGAATGTGTGGTTATCGTGTATGGGATCAGGGTGGATGGGATACTCAAGGACTTCCAGTAGAGATAGAGGTGGAGAGGAATCATGGGTTTAGGAGTAAGCGTGATATCGAGGTTTTCGGGGTTGAGAAGTTCATAGAGGAGTGTCAAAAACTCGTTGACTACTATATCGAGCACTGGAGGAAAGCAAGTGAACGCCTTGCTCTCTGGCTCGATTATGACTCTGCTTATCAAACACGTGATCCACGATATATTGAAGCTGCGTGGAGATTCCTTAAGCTAATGTGGGACAAGGGATATCTTTACGAGGACCTGCGCGTAGTTCTTGTATGTCCTCGCTGTGGTACAGCACTTAGTAGTCACGAGGTTGCACAGGGATACAAGGTTGTTGAAGATCCAAGCCTGTACTTTAAGGTTCGACTAGCTGAGGAAGAGAACTGCTATATGATAGCGTGGACTACAACACCATGGACTATAGTCTCCAATGAAGCACTGGCAGTACATCCCGACGAGACGTATGTCAAGATACGCGTAGGTGATGAAATATGGATACTAGCAGAGAAGAGACTCGAGTCCTTTGTTAATGAAGTGGGTTTAAAGAATTTCGAAATAGTTGGTAGACTTAAAGGTCGAGAGCTTCAGGGTAAGAAATACATTCATCCACTCATAGATGAGGTGCCGAAACATCGAGAACATAGAGAACCTTGCCATACCATTCTAGTTGCTGAATGGGTTAGCATGGAGGAGGGGACAGGTGTAGTACATATCGCTCCAGCTCACGGTCCTGAAGACTTTGAATTGAGTAGAAGATACGGACTTGTGGTGTTTAAGCCGCTAGATAAGAACGGTGTGTTTACTGTCGATGCTGGTAAGTATGCGAATCTATGGTTTAAAGACGCTAATCCGATAATCATTGAGGATCTAGCCAAGAAAGGGTTGGTAGTCCATGTAGGTAAGATTGAGCATGAGTACCCGCATTGTTGGAGATGTGAAACGCCGCTAATCTACTATGCTGATAAACAGTGGTTCATAAAGGTCGAGCCCATCAAGAAACTTATGCTGATGGAGAATGAGCGTGTGAAGTGGCGTCCAGAATGGGCAGGTAAGAGGTTTCAGGATTGGTTGGAGAACGCTAGGGATTGGTGTATCTCACGCGAGCGATTCTGGGGAACACCCTTACCTATATGGACGTGTAGAGCTTGCGGCTATCGTCTAGCTGTTGGGAGTCTTGACGAATTACGCCAGCTTGCACTCAATCCCGAAGATGTTCGGGATCCTCATAGACCGTGGATCGATAGGGTGAAGATCAAGTGTCCTAGATGTGGTGGAGTAATGCTTCGAGAACCCTACGTTGTTGACGTATGGCTTGACAGCGGTATCGCTCACACAGCTGCGCTACATCAGTATGGTAGAGATGACATGTTTGAAGTTCTCTTTCCGTACGACTGGGTGACCGAGGCCATCGACCAGACTCGAGGCTGGTTCTATACCCTCATGTTCACATCGGTAGCAATGTATGGAAAAGCTCCTTACCGTGCCATCCTATGCCAGGGACATGTATTGGATAAGTATGGCAAGAAGATGAGTAAGAGCCGCGGTAATGTTATCTGGGCGCTAGACTTTATGGAGAAGCACGGTGCTGACGTACTAAGGCTTTACCTAACGTCTAAAGCAGCGCCATGGGACAACATAAACTTTGACCCCGACGAGGTTTCGGATATAAGAAGGCAGCTAGATATACTGTGGAACTCTGTAAACTTCGCGATTACATACATGAGCATAGATAGGTGGGACGCTACAAACTTGCTCCAGGATCTTAAGTACATGCAACCCGAGGATGCATGGATAGTTTATGAGCTGCATAAGTTGATAGAATCTGTTGAGAGGTACATAGACAATTACGATCTTCATCTTGCTGCAAGAGCGATTCTAGAGTTCATAGTGGAGAAGCTCAGCCATAAGTACATCACGCTCATAAGACCTCGTGTATGGATAGAGGAGAACGTACCTGAGAAGCGAGCAGTGTACGCAACTCTATTCATAGTAATCCGCGACTTGCTAAAGGTGTTAGCACCATTCGCTCCCTATATCTCGGAGTACCTCTATCAAGCCTTTGTAAGGAGGTTCGATCCTAGTGGTAGTCAAGAAAGTGTTCATCTAGAGCGCTGGCCTAGGGTATCAAAGGAGCTTCTCGATGAGGATATGTGGAGAACCGTAGATGAGCTACTCAATATCGCTGAAAAGGTACTGATAGCGAGAACAAAAGTTGGTATCAAACGACGATGGCCTATAAAGCAAGTGATAGTTATCGTGCCTCAGCAGAGGATTGATCTCTATAGACGCGCTGCCAATGTAATAAAAGTGTATGCAAACGTTAAGAGGGTAGATGTTGTATCGAGAGATGTCCACATCGATGTTAAAGGCTTAGAAAAAGTTGCCGACGAACCTCTTGAGGCGTATGCAGACCTTAGACTAGATGAGGAGGTTTTGCTTGAAGGACTTGCACGAGATGTTGTAAGACGAATACAGGTGTATAGAAAGGAGCTTAACCTGCCCATAGACATGGTTGTAAAGCGTATCGAGGTATACACTGCTGATCAGCTTTTGAAGAAAGCTATAGAGGTTCACAGAGACTACATAGCTCGTGAAACCCGCGCTAGCGAAGTGGTGTTAGTAGATACGCCGTTACAGGATGGTAAGAAGTGGCTTATCGAAGAGCGTGAGCTGGTGGTAAAACTACACATCTCCTGAGGTTACGTAATGGTACTAGCCTTACTCTTTTTCGAACCTTATTCTCGTGGAAGCTGTTTGAACCAAGTCGTAGAGACTCTCAGGAGTTATGGCGTCAACGTTACGGTTTTGAAAGACTGGAGCCTAAGAGCCTTAATCGACGTAGAGAGGATGGAAGTACTTTACGATGTAGTTAGAGATGTTGAGTGTGTTTCGCGTATAGCCATAGTCCATACCGTGATAAGCGATAGATCTATAGATAATGTAGTTGATGCAGCCCTGTCTCTAATCAGAGACGTGTTTCCGGGGGTAAGGGTGTTGATAGATGTTAGACGTTGGGATAAGAGCTATGAGCTAACAAGCGTAGAGATTGCACGAAGGATAGCACGGGCAGTCATACAGAAAGGTGTTGCAGAGCCCGACCCCCATGAACGTAACAACGTAATAATCGTAGGCATAGACAAAGACTATGTATATATTGCCTACAGTATTGAAGCCCTTCAAAAACACAAAGCGTCTATACCCCTTACGGTAGTTCGACGTGTTGTGGCCATAGTTGATAGGCTTCAGACACAGTACGAGATAATGGACGTCATCCAGCTAGCGAGAGCCATAGGCTTCGAACTTCGGCTATATAAACCAAATGCCGATGAGTATCAGCGCGTTCTCAAAATCCTGAACATCGATACACCATCAAATGTTCGTGTACTTGATGACCTAGACTCCGTTTTTAAAGGCATAGACATAGCGATAGCGTTGTCGTTCTATGCTCGCGAGAACGAAGCTAAGCTCATCAAGATCCTAAAGAGCTCGAATAGCCGTGTTATAGGCTTCGTGCTTGGGAATGAGTACAGCGATGTTTCTGAAGAGCTAAGATCGAGATGCAACTACACTATTCGCCTTGGCCCTATCAGCGGGATGCCCATGCGCACAGCAACAGCTTTAGCTTATGTACTGGGTTTGACATTACCAGTACTGGCAGGCTACACGTAGTTGTGATGAATATCGTAGCCTCTGAGCTGTGATGAGTAGCGGAGGGTCTGAACCCCAGCTACTTCCCGGCTATGACCACGCTTTCGAGGGCTATGCTAGGTGCATACACATTAGCGTAGTTATCTACATCATTAGCCACTCCAATAACCTTGCTCTTAAGCAGCTCATAGACGTTACCGCTCAGAACAACACCTTTAACAGCACGTTTAGGCTCTCCGTCCTCTATTAAGACACCGTTTGTTATCGTAGCGTTTAGGAATCCATTCACTGGATTCGAAAGCCATTCGCCAATAGTTTGGTATACTACAACACCTCGCCTGACATCTCTGATTAGATCCTCACGTGAAGCTGATCCCGGAAGAATAATGAAGTTTGTTGCCCAGGGTCTAGGAGCGGATGAAATTGTTGGTCTAATACCGTTGCCACTAGGCTCTTTAGATTCTAAAACGGAGTAGTAATAGTCATAGAGATACCCCTCTAGAACACCCCTATCCACAACAACTTTCCTCTGCATCCTAATTCCCTCATCATCAAAACTCGCTGAGGAGGCTAGGTTCTGAGCCGCACCATCATCCACAATACTTATAGCATCGCTAAACACCTGTTCACCTAGTTTACCTTTTAATGGAGATCGCTCTTTCTTTACCCATTCAATCGAGACTGCTGGAACTATGAGCGTGTTGATTATCGAGGCAAAGACCTTTGATATCAGTACTACGCTATACTTACCAGTCTCGATACGTTTAGCATACAGACCGCTTGCTGCACGCTCAGTCGCGTATGCGACCATATTCTCTAGATTAAAGCCTGTTAATGTCGATGCGCTGAAGTACTCATAGAAACCCGATTCCTCTCCTCCCTCCACAGCTTTTACGTGCACTAATGCGTTGACACGCGTTACAGAATCGTCAACTACCTCACCATAGCTATTACCGATAACCCTTCTGATCTCACTTAGCTGTATATCTATTAAGCTAACGTGACAGCGTTTATCGATTTGCGACGCTAATGCAAATGCGTTCCTTATCTCTTCGACCATACCCTCCACATCCGGCTCAACAACCCTTCTATCCCATACCATCTCCACCGGTGTCTTAGATAGTCCACGCGGTAAGCTCTTCCAATGAGGATCTTCAGCTGCTACCCTAGCAGAGCGTACAGCTGCTTCAACAAGCTTATCGACGTCGCTTAGCTCCGAGACATTACCTCCCTGTACAGCCACACGTCTATTAATAACAACACGGACTCCTATTTCAAGCATCGATCCACGCTTAACCACACCCAGATCTCCGTGGGCTCTACGTATCGACGTTGAAGATACTTCACGTACATACACTTCGGCTTCGCTTACTCCAAGAGCTTCAGCTTTACGCAAAGCGTACTCCAACACAGTCTTCAGCTCCATCCTCTAGGCACCTCCAACAACTATTCTCCTCACTCGAACATGCGGTCCTCCATATCCAACTCTTACTACCTGACCTCCCTTACCACATCCACCAAATACATTGGTAAATATTGATAAGTCTCTAGCCACAGCATCAATTTCGCGAAGGGTCTCAAGGATATACCCACTAACTATCACACCCCGAACGAGCTTCCTAGGCTCTCCACCCTCAATTATATACGATGGCCCTACACTAAATGTGAAAGTGCCAACTGATGGATCTACCTGACCACCTAGCGCTCCACGTCCCTTTAGGTATATCCCGTTGTTAATATCCTCAAAAAGCTCCTCAACTCTCCAGTCTCGAGGTTCTAGGTAATAGTTTGTTTGCCTTACCAAAGGCTCGTAGTTAAAGCTCTGAGCTCTGGCGTTACCCGTAAGCTGAAGATTTAGCTTCTTTGCAACGATACTACTGGTCAGGAAGTTCTTCAGCACACCCCTCTCCACCACCACGGTCTTTCTCTTCGGGTTTCCCTCATCGTCAAATGGAACGGGGTATCCACCGTTAACTAGACCCTCATCGATTACCGTAACCAACTCACTAGCTACACTTTGCCCTAGCTTATTCCTTAAAACTGAGCTCCCTGTAAGCACGGTATCTCCCTCACTTGCGTGGCCAAAGGCTTCATGTAGAAGCAAACCTATCAATCTATTGTCGATGACAGCTGTATATACACCCGGAGTTGGCGTCGAAGCTCTTGAGGCTTCGATAGCCAGGGTATCCACTTCGGATACAAACGCATGCCAGTCGGTACGCTCAATAAACTCATAGCCACCAACACTCGACTTATGATCGTACACCCTCTCCGCTATAGCTCCATCCCTAGCTACTGATAGATGGCTTATGCCTACCATCATCACCTCCACAGAGATTTCACCACCTTCGCTAGTCACGATGAACTTACGTTCATGTTCGATACCCATCCTAGTTGTGGCCGATACTATGCCCTTCCTATCAATGCTTTCCCGATTGAGTTTAAGTATGAGTGCTATCTTCTCTTCTGCAGGGATATCAAAGGGGTTAATACGATACTCAACTCTAAAACTGTGCTTGCCGTGAGCAAGCGTTATCTCATGGGGCTCTGCAATATGAGTAGCAACGGCGCGTGCGCTCGTGATAGCTCTTTCAACTGTTTTACGAATACTGTCTACATCAAGCCTAGACGTATATGCATATCCATAGCCTCCTCGCATATACACAGCTATGCCAAGTCCTCGAACACGAGTATAGCTATATTCCTTTAGAACACCGCGATCCACTTCAATTCTTTCATATGTACGTTCGTGAAATCTGACAACACAAAACTTTGTACCCAGTTTCAAAGCGTAGTCAAGAGCTCGATGAGCTATATCCTCCACAGACATACTAAGCACACCAATCTCGTATTGCAAGGCTAGTATTAAACGTAGTTAGAGTCGCTACCTTAATCCTCTACTCGGATTCTCGACATGTCTCCGCATAGTCATAGTGAATGGTCGTCACGACTATTCTGAGAACTTCTTAAGAATTGACATACCTTCCTCAGTTAGGGCATATATTATCCTACGATCATGTCTACCCACAATTCTTATCAACCCTTTCTCTTCAAGCTTCTTGATATGGTATATCACAGTTGAAAGCGCTAAACTATACCCTCTATCATTGAGTTTCTTCCAAATAGCATAGCTATGTATTGTACGCTCCTCTGCAACTATCCTCAATATCTCAACATCGATCGCTGAAAGGCGAGGCTGTTCCTCCTCAATTTTTCTCAGCTTTTTCAATATCTCGGAATCGCACTCCATAACTCTATACAATGTAAATGGGTCCTTTGATGGACTGCCGCTCACTATAGCTAATACTCGCGATCCTCGGTCTATGACCCCCTCATCGATTAGCTTCTCTAAACCTGCAAGACTGACAACACCTATGGGATCCAGCACTAGACCCTCATTACGAGCTACCGTATGTGCAACCCTAAGCACGGTACGTTCATCAACTGTGGTCAGCATACCATGCCCACGCTCAACAGCTTGCATAGCCATACTTAACGCTGTAGGAACCTCGACAACTACATCTCGAAATAGTTCTACATCACCTAGCTCTGACCATTCTTTGGGTCTACCTAAACCTGAGGTCGAGAGCCGAACTAGTACGAGTTTAGGTATGTCAAATGTCATCTTCTCACTCAGCTCTTGAATCCCTTTGTAGATAGCCGTGGCCAACACCCCTTCACCTATGGGTAGAACTATGTAATCAATGCCGTTGATTAGCTTAGTAAGCATCTCGAATACTATTGTTCTATACCCCTCTATCACCATAGTCGAAGATGTGTGAGAGAAGTAGAAGTTGTGCATTGTGGCTATCTTCCTAGCTCTATCCAGCGCTTTCCCATAGTCGTCAACAATGTCAACCCTAGCACCACTTAACAGCATCTTGTATAGTGTTCCCCGCGTTACATCGCGTGGAACTAGCGCTAGTACCTCCATCCCTAACCTAGCACCGTAGCTAGATATCGAGACAGCGAAATCGCCTAGCGCAGCCACAGCAATTCTCTTAAAACCCTTCAGATAAGCATGCCATACATCGACCGCCGCACCTCGATCCACAAACGTTCCCGTGGGATTCGTAGACTCATTCTTTACAATGAGACTGCGAAGTCCAAGAACTCTCGCTAATCGCTCAAAGACAAGCTGTGGAGTCCAGCCTTCACCGAGCGTTATACCTGCTTTAGACGTTGGTAGAAGTGGATAGAAGCTCCATACGCCTAACTCACGTCTAGTCTTTGCCAAGCTCAATACATTCAAGTATTCCTCTCGAGACATTGAATAGCGCACTACTAACGGGACTCTACATCGTGGACAGTAGAGCTCGTCATAAAACAACTCGCTCTCATACCCACAAAGTAGGCAATATAGAGAATATCTGACTTGCATCTCCATACCGCACTAACAGTATGTTGGTTAGAACTGACTTTATACCGCCTCAACAAGTGTAGAGACCTTGCTCAAACTCCTACATAACGTATTTCATGGTAACAGTGGTAACGAAGGTTCGTGAGTATCCAACACATAACAGCTAGCTGATGATATAGATGAAGAATTTAGCCAGCGACACATGTAGAGTAAGAGTAATTGTGAAGGAAATATGGATAAAAAATAATGTTGGAATCGGTTTTGGGAGGTAGCATTCTACTTTATCCGCATTCTGGGTATTCGTCTGGTACTTTGGCTCTGAAGTACTTGCCTGTTTCTGGGTCTTGGAATAGCCCTATCTTAAC
>DQTV01000081.1 GCA_015662595.1 Ignisphaera aggregans | reverse complement strand
GAGGCATTGATAAAGTGTGAAGGTGGACTTTATGTGAAGGAGCTCGTATCTGGTGATCAAGGTCGTACAACACCAAGCTTTAGCGAGGTGCTTGGTACTGAGGCTCTGTGTGTAGAGCTTGACGTCGTCTATGTCCAAAAGCATATTTAAGTCTCGTTATACTGTTAGAAACCTCTGAATTCAAGGTTCGGGGCTCGGATCATGGTCAAAGCACCACAGGGGTTAAGACATCGTACGCGAAAGATATTCAGTAAAAGTGTAAGAGAACGAGGAGCTGTGCCTCCGCTAAGCAGGATCCTCATAAACTACATGCCAGGAGACCGTGTATACATTGTGGCGGACCCAGCAATTCACAAGGCGATGCCGCATCGACGATATCATGGAAAGGTTGGAACTGTTGTAGGCAAGAGGGGTAGAGCATACATAGTCCAGTTGAAAGTGGGTTCAAAGATAAAGACGCTATTCCTTCTACCAGAACACATGAGACCAGCATTCTCGATAGAGGAGAGAGTTAAGAACATCGTAGAGAAGCTGAAACAAATACTTCAAACAGCTAAACAGCATAGAAAAATGATGCTTGAGACTTTACAGAAGTTACAACCAACAATTCAGAGGTAATGCTCCTTGTCATACGAAATCATCGAGTTTCATGACATACCTATACCACTAGCCGCAAAGTTTCTTAAAGAGTACTTAGAGATGGTGTCGAAGTACGGTGAGATACCAGAGTTAGTACGGTCTATGCTTGAGTACGCTACGCAGCTAAGTAAATGTAGTGCTGATAATGCTGAGAAAGCGTATCGTGAACTCATTAATATGGGGTTCAAGGAGATAACCGCAGCTATGATAATAAACATAAGGCCTAGAATCGTTGACGAGCTAAGAACGCTACTTGTCTTTGAAAGCTCTATACCTGACGAAAGCGTTTTAGAGAAGGTGCTCGAAGTTCTAGACACGTACTGTCCTCTTGAGGAATAGGGACGGCATTTCTTCATACTAAGTTATTTCCTCCTTTCTTCACCTAGAATCCTAGTGAGGAGGGTAACCTTGCGCTATAAACCTCAGAGACATGCGAAAAGGCATGAGAGGGTTGTGGTAAAGGACGAGTTTGCTATCGTACTTGACTATATGCCTCTAGGGAATCCTTACGATAAACATCCACAACACAGAACATCACCAGTAGCTCAGGCAATAGGCACTAAGTACTTTACGCTAGTTGAGATCGTACCGCTAAAGGAGCTCTCTATAAGCGTTGGTGAGCGAGTACCTATTGCCAGTATGCCTAACCTTCCTGGACACCCAGTATACGATAGACTTACGTACAACGATCTGACAACGGTTGCTAAGGAGAATCTTGAGAAGGTACTTAGGCGAATAGTTGAGGAGAAAGAGCGGGTATTCGTTCAGTTCTTTAACATAGCTGAGCCTATCAACATCAGACTTCATAGCCTTGAGCTCTTGCCTGGGATAGGGAAGAAGACGCTCGCTCTGATACTTGAGGAGCGTAAGAAGAAACCATTTGAATCGTTTGAAGATATACGCCGAAGAGTGAGAATAAACGATCCAGCTAAGCTCTTTGTTGATAGACTACTTACTGAACTACGATGTGAGGAGAGATACTACCTGTTCATAGACCCGTACCCACCCAGCACTGAATACAGGCGTCTTGGCTATCTCGAGCTGCTATACAAGTACACCAACTATAGCGATCCATGGTAGGGCTTCCACCCATAACAAGGTCGAAAAAGGTTTTACGTAGATGGGTTATTGAGACTCTACGCTGTTTAGAGATCAAACCTCGGAAGAAGTTGAGTCAGGTATTTCTGGTGGATCCAAAGCCGTTGTTCCTCATAACGTACGCACTTCGAGAACAGAACGTCGATAAGGTCGTAGAGATAGGTGCTGGGCTAGGTACCCTAACTACGTATGTAGCTGAGATAGCTAAGCCTCAGAAAATTCTCGCTATTGAAATCGATTGGCGTTTCGTGCCGATACTAAGTTCTATTCAAAGAGAGTATGGTCAGATTGACATCGTTATCGGCGATGCCCTAAACATCTTGCCGAGCCTACGGGGGTTCACTACCGTTGTTGGAAATCTTCCATATCATATAACCTCGGATTTACTTATAGCCATTGGGCGATCTGATATAGTTACGGCTATAGTCACGGTGCAGTACGAAGTTGGAGAGAGACTCGTAGCGTCGCCGGGTAGTGAAAACTATGGAAAACTAACAGTGTTTATACGCAGTCTATTCAATGTCGAAAAGCTCGCAGTTGTTCCACGCACAGCTTTTAGCCCGATGCCGGAAGTTGACTCAGTCATACTCGTATTACGTCGTGTAAGGCCCTATGACGAGACTATGAGTAATCTTGAAAAGGTTACGAAGTGTCTCTTTAGCTATAAGCGCAAGCTTCTATACAAAGCTCTTCTAAACTGTCTTGGTGATACTGCTCGGGAGTGTCTTACTAAGCTTGGGGATGTCGATTGGAACCGTATAAGAGTGTTCGAGACCGAGCCCGAGCTATTCTTAAAGATAGTGCGTACATGTGTAGAGAACCAATAGAGTTCATGCACATTAACGGACTTAAGATAGCATTGACTAGCTCCGTATATGTGCCATCGCATGACACTGCAATACTGATCAACATTGTTCACGATGTGCTTAGCAAGCATAAGAAGTTATTTCAATCGATACTCGTAGAGATTGGAAGCGGTACAGGGTATGTGGCTTTAACCATATTTTCAAAGTTTAAACACAGCCTCTACATGATACTGATAGACATATCTCCATGCGCTACCCTATGTACATGGATTAATCTGAAAAGGTATTTTGTTGATTGCTGCGCTGATGTCGTTCAATGTGACTCTGCTTCATGTCTGAGAAGCGCAATATCTAGGTTCATATCTTTCAACCCACCCTATATTCCGGAGGAGGATATCCGTGACCTTTCAGATTTAGCAGTGTGCGGAGGACCAGATGGTATTGAGGTATGGCGCCTATTTTATGCTGATGCTGTTCGCATATGTAAGCGACCATGCTATATACTGTTCGTGCTCTCATCTCTTCAAAATTTAGAAATCGTATTCAAGACCGTATTAAACACCTGTAGCTCTCTAGATGTGTATGACTGCTATTACTTCTTTTTTGAGAGTATATGTGGTGCTGTCGTTAGGTGTGAAGATAATGCTAAAGGTAGTTGTAGTAGAGATTGAAGGGGAGATAAACCTAGGCTTTATCATACGACTATGTAAGAACTTCCTCGTTGACGAACTGGCATTGGTAAGACCACGAGTTGATCCCTGGAGTAGTGAAGTTCTGAGATTTGCAGCTCAGGGAGCAGACTTTGCAAAGAGTGGGAAGATTAAACTGTATGATAGCTTAGACGATGCGCTAAAAGACGTCGGATTATCGGCATGCACGTCCGCTATTGTTGGCTTTGAAGGTGATATACTTAGAAGAGCTATTGAGCTTGAAGACTTTGTCCGCATAGCCCAAGCTTATGAACGTATAGCTGTAGTGTTTGGTCGTGAGAGTGTCGGTCTTACAAGAAATGAGATAGCAAAATGTGATCTACTCGTACACATCGCTGCAAACCCTGAATACCCAACACTTAATTTGAGCCACGCCGTAGCCATAGTGCTATACGCCCTCTATAAGGCGCTTAGCAAGCCAACGCAGATAAGTGAGAAGATCTCTATAGCTGACGAAAATGCTTTACGCATAGCTGAGAAATACATCGACGATCTGGTATCTCTAGTAGCAAGCGACGAACATCAGCGACAGAGCATGACCTTAGCTATGCATAGGTTTCTTAGGCGGGCTGCTCTATCCAAAGCTGAGGTTGGCTATATAACAACCTTCATACGCCGAGTGTACAACAAGCTACGTGAATGTTTAGCGTCTAAAAGCCGTGAAAAAGCTATATAGTTACAGTACGGTTTAGGGATGGTATGGAGGTGTGTAAGCTGTGCCTCTAAAACCCGCTAAATGTTACACTCACCAAGACAAGCCTCCATACACGAGGAAGGAATACATACACGGTGTCCCACCTCCAAAGATAGCTAAGTATGTCATGGGGAACCCACATATTCAAGCTGAAATTGTAGGGCTACTCGTAGCTCTTGAGAAAGGTGTTGTTCGTCACAATGCTCTTGAAGCAGCGCGAGTTATGGCTCACAAGTACCTATCTAAAAACGTTGGCGATCAGAACTATCTTCTGATCGTAAGGACCTATCCTCATCACGTGCTTAGAGAGCATAAGATGATGGCTTTCGCTGGTGCTGATCGTCTACAGGAAGGTATGAGATTAGCGTTTGGAAAGCCCGTAGGAACAGCTGCACGTGTAGATCAGGGAACGGAGATCATAGAGGTCAGAACGTTTGCTAAGTTTATAGACCATGTCAAGGAGGCCCTTAGGAGAGCTGCCTCCAAGCTACCGGTGAAATGCCGTATAGAGATAAGGGACTTGGTGAAGACAAAGGCTTCATAACGCTATGTCTCCTTTTTGCGAAGACTACGATTTTGAGCTTGAACATGTTGCTAGCGTAATCACAGCAACAGGAGCTAAGAGGATACTTATTCAACTTCCTGAAGGACTACAGAAGTGTTCAGAGGTAGTAGTCTCCGAGTTGAGGAAACGCGCTGGAAGTGATGTAGATATCTTTGTTTCTCTGAATCCTAGCTATGGTGCATGCCTTGTCGATGAGTATACCGCCGATAGCATAGGAGCCGATTTAATAGTACACTTCGGTCATCTCGAATATCCATACTATAAGCCTCGGAAGAGGACGATATTCATTCCCGTCGAGTATCGGGGCGCAGATCGGGATAAGATCCTCAACGTGTTGATGAGCGTGTGTGCAGATGAGGCAGGGAAAGTGTGTTTAGTTACAACAGCACAGCACATTAAGCTTGTTAACGAAGTAGTTCATGCTCTGGCCAAGCACTGTAGCATAGAGTTTAGGGACACGATTCTTGGATGCAAACCTGCAAACACTTGGGGTTGCGGAAAGACTGTCGTCATTGCTGGCGGTAAGTTTCACTGTATAACACAAGCTCTTTACGCTATCAACGATGATGTACTATGTCTCGATCCATATACTTACAATCTTTGGAATCCTAAGAAGGATGCTGAGCGAATCCTTAGGGTTAGGTATTGGAAAATGTATAACGCTAGAGATGCCAGAAAGTGGTTGCTGATAGACGGTATGTATGGTCAATCGAGACCAGAGGTTTTGCATAGGATAACCGAGTTGCTTCGTAATCAGGATCGTAATTACGTTGTAGCTAAGGTTCTTCGATTAGATGAGTATGTTCTCCGGAATATCGGAATTGAGAACTTCGATGCCATAGTTGTCTTGTCCTGTCCTCGAATCGCTATAGATGATCTAGAGCATATTGAAGTTCCGGTATTAACGCCAGGCGAAGCTCTAATGCTTTTGGAAGGGAAGCTAGAGGAGTACCGATATCCATGGTAGTGGATAAAAAGCGTTTGGAGATAATCTTGAGTAAGGCACCTCGATTCCCATCACCAAGGAAAGACCTTGAACAGTACCCAACATCAAGTCGGGTAGCCAGCTACTTACTGTGGACGGCATATTTAAAGAACGATATTGAAGGCCTTGTGGTAGCAGATCTTGGTTGCGGAACTGGAGTTCTTAGTCTTGGAGCCCTTATGATGGGTGCAAGAGACGTAATATGTGTGGATATTGACTGTTCAGCTCTCCAAATTGCTAAGGAATGGATTGCAAGTCACGATTTCTCAAACTTTGAGGTTCTGTGCAGCGATGTAAACATGGTCAACCTTCGCAACATCGATACCGTGATTATGAACCCCCCATTCGGTGTGTATAGAAGAGGTATGGACATTCTGTTCCTTAAAAAAGCCTTAGAACTGGCATCACGTAGTGTCTACTCTATACACAAATTCAATGTAGAGTCTCACAATCTCATACTAAAGATCGCAGATGATCAAAACTTCGATGTCGAGCTATTAGCCGTGGACTATATGGAGATACCACAAATTTATGAAGATCATGTTAAGCGCGTACACAGATTTAAGATCGCGCTCTATAGATTCAGGAAAAGAGTAAGGTGATTAAGAGACATGAGTTCACAACCACATATAGTTACGCCAAGCGATTACCTATGCGTTGAGGAAGAGTTCATGCCGTCTTCCGGAACGTATGTTGATAATGGTGCTGTAAGAGCTGCTATTGTAGGGTTTGTAGTATATGACTTCCTTTCACGTCGTGTATCAGTAAAGCCCGTAAAGCCGCTCAGGATTCCTAAAGCAGGCGATACAGTTGTGGGCATAGTTACAGCGGTTAGGGATGAGATTGCGATAGTTAAGGTGCTGGGTTTCGATATATACAACACATTCAAGAATCCGTTTACCGGCCTTCTACATATCTCTCAAGCTTCAGAAACGAGAGTTCAAAACCTATATGAAGTCGTGAGACTTGGTGACTTAATAAAGGCTAAGGTACTCAATAACTACATACCCCTGCTTCTATCGACTAAAGAGCCTAAATTCGGAGTTATACTGGCGTATTGCTCACGCTGTGGAGCTATCCTAGTTAAGAAGGATAGTAACTTGATATGCCCTAGATGTCATAGCGTTGAGGCTAGAAAAGCCTCTATAGAGTATCTAGCTTTAGCACCCGCAAAGCATGGTCGACACCATGGTTAGGAGGGGTATTGTTGAAAAGGTTCTATACGTAGAGTGTGACAAACCTGATTTCTGTATAGAGCTGATGGAGAAGGTAGATGAGGAGCTTTCAGCTCAGGCCACAGTGTATGCAGAAATGCGCGGATCGAAGATCCTATTTAGAATCGTAGGCTTTGAACCTAATGTGCAGAGAGCAATGATAAAGCTTAGAGAGATTGTCAACCTGGTTAAAAGGCTTCGTACTGCGAGACCGAGAGCTGGTATCTCATCAGAAGAGCTAACGAAATTTGCACGCAGAGCAGTGCCTCTCGACGTATTGGCCAAGGTACTTAGGGTACAGGGTGTCTATGCGGAGGTGAGAGGACCTACAATCTATGCCGACACCGATTTGAACACCCTAATATCGCTAGCACAAGCTGTTGGTGAGGCACTAGAGAAGCTCAGCAAGATGCCTCTAGGCCACGGTCTCAAGAAGCTTGTAGCGGCGGCAATGGTGCTTACAGGGCTTAACCCTATGCAGATTCTTCAAAGAGCAAAAGAAATAGGGGTTGTAAATGAAGCTGGTGAGCTTGTCGAAGACTGGGAAAAAGCTCTCGATAAGCTACTAGAGGCGTTACATACAGCTACGGAGGGCGAGGAGCTAGAAGAAGTTTAAATTGCGGAGCGTATGTTCGATACCATGTAAGCAGTTTTGGTGTCTATGAATGCCCATCGAAGTTGAGTTGAAGAAGTATACCGATAGAGAGCTACGTTTCATAATCAACGATCCGGATAAACATTCGTTACCTAACCTAATTGCGCGTCTAGCTCTTCAGAAGCCTGGAGTAGTTTACGCCGCTTACATAATATCGCACCCCATGGTATCTCCACCAGAAGTAGTTATATTGACCGATGGGAGTAGAGATCCGTTGGATGTACTTATAGAGGTTCTAGAGGAAGCGAAATCGAAGGTTATTGAGTTTATGAAGCGATTCGATGAGGCACTCTCAAAGTATGAAACCAGAGAGTAGGATTCTAGTCATAACACAGCCGCTCGGTGGAATATACGTAGGTATAGTTGTCCGTGGAGTGATGGGATTAGAGGACGTGCTCCCAATAGACACCTGTAAAAGCATAGCAATGTTTATTGAGAGTCGACGAAAGATAGCTGGGGAGATAAAATACGTCTACGTAGCTAACGATGTTGATGAGGGGTGTCGAAGGCTTTTTCAAGAGCTACACAATAGAAACATCGTAAAGGTTGTGTCGGCGGAGTTTCTACCTCAACAGCTAAGGAGAGCAGTACTTGAGGCTGAGAGTGTGGCAAAACTTATTGCCTACAGATTCATTACTGCACTAAGGGATGATCGCGGTTTTAAGTACTGAACCTGCTGTGATGACGAACCCCACGCGGTGACCTACGCAATTCACTGCTGCGATTGTAATAGCTCACGTATTATCCTGATAGTTAACTGAGGGTCGGCCCTACCTTTCGTCTTCTTCATCACAGCACCAACTAGGAAGTTTATGGCTTTGGGATTACGTCGTGCATCTTCAACCGCACGTGGATACTCTCTAAACACCTCCTCAACAACGCGACGCAGTTCACTCTCATCACTTAGCTTGCTAAACCCATGCTGCTTAACAAAGCTCTCTACATCAACACCTTCAAGCACTATCTTAGGCATTAATTCCTTAGCCATACGCACAGATATAAGACCCTCATCGAGAAGCTTAAGGAGCTTAACTATATGTTTCGGTGTAGCCTTCACTCTCGATGGATCTACGTTGAACTCTTTAACCCATCTCAAGAAATCCGTTATCAACCAGTCAGCAAGACTCTTATAGTTATTATACTCCTTTGCTGCTTCCTCGAACAAATCTGCAAGCCATTTATTCAGTACAAGAACCTGAGCTCGATATTCATCCAGTCCATACTGCTTTACAAACCGTTCAATCCTAGCATCGGGAAGCTCCGGCATTCTCTTTTCGATCTCCTCTATCCATTCCTTGCTTATGGTTATAGGTGGAAGATCTGGGTCTGGGAAGTATCGGTAATCCTCTTCAAACTCTTTAATTCTCAACGGCACTGTTACCTTGGACGATGAATCCCAGTGTCTAGTCTCGCGAGATACCGTACCGCCTTTCTGGATAATGGATTTCTGACGCAGGATTTCGTATGTCAGTGCGCGCTCAACGTCCTTTATCGACCCTATATTCTTAATCTCTACCCTTGCCTGGTCCGCTACGGATATATTTGCATCAACACGAAAAGCACCTTCAAGCCTGGTATCCGTTACTCCGAGGTATTCCAATATCGCAATCAGCTTCTCTAGGAAAATCCTTGCCTCACGTGGTGACTCTATATCGGGCTCCGTCACGATCTCAAGCAATGCTATTCCAGAGCGATTATAATCAACAAGACTGTACTTGCTGGTAAGCAGTGAGCCCGTAGGATAGTGAATTCGTCCTGGATCCTCCTCGAGGTTTATCCTCCTTATCCTGACTATCTTAGGCTTGCCATCAACAATTATACGTACAAAGCCATTACTAGCTATAGGCGTTGAGCCAGGGCCATCGTATTGAGAGATCTGGTAATTCTTAACCATATCAGGGTAGAAGTAGTGTTTCCTACAGAAGATGAGCTTGGGAGCTATTCTACAGTTTAACGCCTTAGCAACCATTATTGCGTACTCGATAGCTTTCTTGTTTACCTTTGGAAGAGCTCCAGGTAGACCTAGGCATGTAGGGCAAAGCAGTGTGTTAGGCTCTTCTGATCGGTAATCAGCCTTCGTTGCACAGAAGAGTTTTGTCTTCAGCGCCGTTATCTGTACATGTATTTCGAGCCCTATCTTTACGGGTATCTCGAAGCTCAAGATCTAACTCACCTCAGCAATAAGATCACGAAGTTTAAGCATATCTTCAAGCTGCTGAGATACGTAGAGCAGTTTGTCTTCAGCTAGGGGTGGCGCCATGAACTGTAACCCAACTGGGAGTCCATTATAGAAACCTACTGGTACACTAATAGCTGGTATGCCTATGAGGTTTGCTATAACAGTGTTGATATCAGCTAAGTACATCTTAATCGGATCTGCAACAAGCTCACCTAGCTTAGGCGGCAATATCGGCATCGTGGGGCTTGCAACGAGGTCAAACCTCTTAAAGATCTCGTTAAACATCTCCTTTAGCATTCTCCTAAATCGAAGTGCTTTGATATAATACATGTCTCTATAGCCTGCACTCAAAACAAACGCACCCAAAGCGATTCTCTTCTTAACCTCGTAGCCAAAGCCTCGAGTCCTCACTTCAGTATAGACGTCTATCCAGCTACGATTCTCAACCTCAACTTTCAATCCGTAGCGAATACCGTCGTATCTAGCTAGATTAGAGCTCGCCTCAGCCATAGCTATTATGTAGTATGCAGCTACTATATGCTTCGTATATCTGAGCTCTATCTCATCGCATTCATGAATAGAGCATAGCCTATCGAGAGCTTTACCAGCAACACTCTGAACGCTAATATCAGACCTCTCAAAAAGCTCTTTTACTATCGCTATTCTAAGCCTTTGCTCACGGTGTACGTATTCATCGAGTAGCTTGACAAAGTTTGGAACTACTACCGGAAGCGATGTAGCATCGTGCTCGTCGTATCCCGCGATAACCGAGAGCAAGAGTGCTAGATCTCGAGTATTTCTAGCTAATGGCCCAATCTGATCCATGCTACTAGCATACGCTATCAACCCATAACGACTTACAAGACCATAGGTGGGCTTGAGACCAAACGTTGCTGTAAACGCAGCTGGATTCCTAATAGAGCCACCCGTATCTGAACCCAGGGCTAACGTAGCTTCGCCAGCAACTAACGCGGCCGCACTTCCACCAGAAGATCCCCCTGGAACTCTAGATAGATCCCACGGATTTCTAGTCGGGTAGAACGCGCTTGTCTCAGTTGTCGACCCCATAGCGAATTCGTCCATGTTTGTCTTCCCCAATACTATGGCTCCAGCCGACTTCAATCTACGAATGACGGTGGCGTCGTAGGGTGGTACGTAGTTTTCAAGCATTTTCGATGCACAGGTAGTCCTTATTCCACGTGTCGAAATGTTGTCCTTAACAGCCACTAGAATGCCGAATAAGGGTCCCTCGTAGTTGCCAGATTTTATCAACATGTCTACATCTTTATGAACCTCATCACGGCTCCTTATCGTTATGTAGGCTCTGACCTTAGGCTCTACTCTCTCTATCCTATCGTAGATAGCATCCACGTAATCGTGAATCTTCTGAGGATCGCTTCTAAACTCCTCTACGAGTTGATATGCTGGAGTTGAGATGTATTTGTGGGACATGGTCTACTCCTCAATAGTTCTAGGAGCCTTTACATAGCCCTTCTCTAATACCGCATTGAGCATGACATCGCTTCGTTGAAGCTCAACTTCATGACTTGGTTCGTCTTCGCGTGTCGGACCCTCAATGTCATGTACGTGGAAAAGAGGTTCATAGTTATCCAACTCTTTTATCTCATCTAAAGACTTGAAGAAGTCGAGAATCTTGTTTATCTCCTCCATAATACGCTTCCTTTCACTCTCCGTAAACCTTACGAGCACTAACCTTTCTAAGTAGCTTATTAAATCCTCTCGCTGCATTAACTACGACCCGCTTAACACTTACTCTACCCACAAGCTAATCAAGCTAATTAAGGAATCTTCACTGAGAGTAAGCATGAGAGTCCATGAAGGTTGAGGAAGTACTTAAAGAACTCGAAGATGTGTTTATCGATCGAAGTATCCTATGGCTAAGTATTGAAGAGGCTAAGTACTGGGGAATGAATTGCATATACTATACACTAACAGTTGAGCCCCATTTTACGCTGGGTATAGCGGCGTTTGAGATCATCGTATCGTATGAAGAGTTGATACCGATAGCCGTCCTTCTACAGATTCCTCAGCAAAAAGTTAAGGAGTTAACGTTGGATAGAATTGCACAGGTTGTAAAGAGGTTCCAGGGCTATATCTATGGTGCGGGAGACGAGTATGGTATTCTAATACCCCTCAACGAAGATGCGTTACAACGTGTCTTCACTGAATACATTCCGCAGATAGGTCGTGAATTGATAGGTGTTGAGGTTAGGCCTAAAATAGATGGATTCTACCTCGATTATCTTAGACCTTCAGGTTAGGACAACTAACTTTCAGTTGCCTGTGTGCACTTAATGCATTAAAGGGATTACAGTAGTAGAGTGAAGCTAAGTGAAGCAGGGTCGTAGAGGGTGCACTCTCAGGAGCTTGTATTCTACATCGACGAATGGATAGACGAGGAAGACTATGAGATACTCAAAAAGTTTGCAAGGTATTTAGGACGAGATTATCGAGGTTCAAAGTTCGTTATAGATGTAAACAGACTTGTTGAAAGCTTAAGAAAAGGCGAGATCAAGCCCAATGACGTCATAGATATCCTCACAGGCTACGACGCTGAATTCGTGACAGGGTCTATGGACACCTTAATGGAGATCCTCAATAAGTACATACCACGAATCTCTATAAAACGTGTTGGGCATGAAATATTGCTTCAGCCTAGCACGTACCTAGGAGACATCATCAAGGACCTACGCGAAAGCGGTATACTTAGGTATGACAAGGATAGGAAGGTCTTCGTACTCACAAAGCCGATGTACTTCTTTGAGGTTGTGCATACTCTTCGTAGTCGCGGACTTGAAGTAGTTGATGAAACAGGCTTTAAAGAACGAATACCCCTACCGATAAAACCTACATTTCGTGGCTCTCTACGCGAATATCAAAAGGAGGCGTTGGAGGCTTGGCGAAGAAACAATTACAGAGGCGTAATCTCGTTACCTACAGGAGCTGGTAAGACCGTAATCGCTATAGCTGCGATATGTGAGCTCTCAATCAGAACGCTTATAGTAACGTATACAAAGGAGCAGATGTTTCAATGGGAAGAAAAGCTGCTAGAGTTCACGGACATACCCAGGTATATGATAGGTCTATTCTATGGTGAGAGTAAGCGTGTTGCACCGATAACTATAGCAACGTATCAATCAGCTTTTCGATACATCGATATGCTGTCGCCGTACTTCTCACTGTTGATTGTTGACGAAGCTCATCACCTTCCCGCAGATAAATTCAAGCACATAGCTGAGAACGCTATAGCTCGCTACAGAATGGCGCTCTCAGCAACAGTAGTCCGGGAGGATGGTAAGCACACAG
>DQTV01000076.1 GCA_015662595.1 Ignisphaera aggregans | reverse complement strand
TTCACGTAATAATACCTAGTGGCGGTGAGCATGTAGTTCTTCAAAGCTTCTTTAGAGAGGCGCTTATATGGGACAGTGTACGTAGAGTAGTTCCACGCGTTAAGAAGGTTAGGCTGACGAGAGCCAGTGGAGGTTGGTTACAGGCAGTAATCTCGATATCTAAGATGCACGATGGAGATGCTAAGAATGCAATTCTTGCAGCATTTGCTGCACATCCAAGCCTTAAGTACGTGATTGTAGTTGACGAAGATATCGATCCTGATGATATCGAGGCCGTCTTGTGGGCCATAAACACCCGTGTAAGGCCCTCTAAAGACATAGTGATAATTAGAGGTGCTAGATGCTCATCTCTCGATCCAAGTTCTGAAAACGGACTGTGTGATAAAGTTGGTATAGACGCTACCATACCCTTGTCAAGTGATAGAGCTAGGTATGTACATGCTTATAGCGACCTAGGCTTAGGTGAGCATCGTGTATCTAACCATGTGGGAAGAGAAAGCACTTAATGGAGAATTTGGTGAAGCCTTGGCATTAGCTATGAAGGTTATAGTTAAGGTCGGTGAAGCCCTAGGAGCAGATCGCTTGATAACGATTTCGCATGCGCATGTATCTGGCATATCGGTACACAACATAGGAGTTGAGGGAGTCGAACTCATTGAGAGCATAGCACGTAAGGGAGGTAAAGTCAGGGTGTATACGACTGCGAATCCATGCTCCTTAGCCTATCTGCAGAAGCTTAGAAATGTCTATGGAGAGGAAATCTATAGCCTTCAGCACAGATTAGTAGAGGCGTTAATCGCTATGGGGGTGGACGCTAAGAGCTTTACGTGTACACCCTATGTATTACGTAGACCGTCGATGGGTGAACACTTGGCGTGGTCAGAGTCGAGCGCGGTTATATATGCAAACTCCGTGATTGGTGCTAGAAGCAATAGAGAAGCAGGTTTCATAGCGTTGATGGCAGCTATCTCAGGACGTACGTACTATGCTGGGCTACATGATGACGAGAATCGGATTCCTCAACTATTAATAGATGTAGAATTCAGGGTAAATAGCATAGCTTTAGCTAGCGCTCTAGGGTTATACCTAGGAGCCATATGCAGTGAAATTCCTTTCATACGAATACGCTTTGATGCACCCTCAATGCTTAGACAGATAATGATTAAGAGTATGCTAGCCTCTATAGCAACGACCTCAGACTTAGGCATGGTGTACCTCGATGGGATAACACCTGATATACATAGGATTCGAATCGATATACAAAGCTTAGAGAGGATAAGTGTGGATATGAATGATGTTAAGAATTACATGGAGAGCTGCCATGCGAATGTTTTGTTCATTGGATGTCCTCATCTTACGGTATCAGAAATTAAAACTCTTCTTGGTAGCGAGACTGTAGTTCATCAGCTAAAGGCTTTGAACATAGAGAAGATCCTTATCGCTACTCCTAAACTCACTGAAAACTTCGAAAGTGAGTTGTATAGGAGTATAGGTGTGCGCCTCGTAAAACACGGAATAGAGTTTGAGTTATTGCCAGGTGTATGTCCTGTAGTGTCTGATCTTCGCAAAGCCGGTTTGTCAGCGGTGATGACTATTCACGGAAAAGCTGCGCATTACATGCCTAGAGTTGCGGGTGTTAAAGCATGCCTAGTAAACGTACTTTGATCGCTAAGGTGAAGGCTAGGGTAGTAGGTCGTAGTGTAAGCGGTGAAGCTCTTGTATCAACAGTTCCAATATCGTTTCTAGGTGATGTGGATAAGGAGACCGGGGTAATCATATCACCGGAAAACCCGCTTAAAGGAGTATCTATAGCTAATAGAATCCTGGTCGTTGAGCGAACCCGAGGAAGTACCGTTGGGATATACGTCCTCTATGCCTTAGCTAAACGTGGGAGAGCGCCCAAAGCTATAGTGGCATCGAAACCTGATCCCGTAGTCATTGCGGGATCTGTATTGTGTGATGTGACTTATGTGTATGGTGTGCCACGCAACGTAATAGAAAAGATTAGATGTGGGGATCTCGTTGATGTAGATGCGGAGAGAGGTGAGGTGATGTTTTGGCGCGTGGAGCGCTAATAGTCATCGAGGGTATAGATGGGAGTGGAAAGACAACTGTTGCAAACGCTGTTGTTAGAGCCCTTAACAGTTTTGGATATAGAGCTGTATATACAAGGGAGCCAACATCGTCAAAGTTCTTTGAAGCTTTTGAAGAGTACATCGAGGAGTTTGGGTATGACCCGTTAGTAGAGGTTTTGGCTATGGCCATAGACCGCGCTTATCATGTAACGAGAATAATCGCACCGCTCCTTGAACGCGGATTCATAGTGGTTACGGATCGCTATATCTATTCATCTATAGCGTATCAGAGCGTTGTTGGAGCAAGCATAGACTGGATTAAAGCTGTGAATAGCTTTGCACCAATGCCAGACGTAGCGATATACCTCGATGTACCACTAGATGTTGCATTGAATAGAATACGTAACAGGTCTTCTCGTAGGTTAAGACATTTTGAATTTGTGGAGAGGCTTAGTAAGGTAATCGAGGTGTATCGCAAGCTTGTTGCTGAAGGGTTAATGATAGCTGTTGATGCTACGAATAGTATTGAGATTGTAACACAGCGATGTCTAGACATTGTATTAAGAGCTGTGGAAGGAAGATGAGGGCAGCTACTTCTTCTCCTTCTCTTTCTCTGACGTACGATACTGTGTCAGAGTTGTTTTAATGCGCTCTATCCGTTCAAGAACGTCAAGCCAATGAATTATAAACTTAAGATCTTCAGCCGAGGGATTTCGCTCTTTAAATGTCTTGACGTACCTGCTTAAAATCGTTGAAGCTGTCTTCTCAAGCTCCGTTAAGACACCAAGAACAGAGGCCTCAGCAACTTCTTCCTCCGTTTTAGCAACGAATACTCTCCCATGTATGGGACACTGTACCTCGCCACTCGGTAGTCTTAGAAGGGGTGCGTTACATAATGGACATGTTTCAGCGAGCATAGTAGCGCCACTTCTCATAAGCTCGACCATCTTCTTTATAACAGCATCCCTCTGAGCCATGATGCGTTCCCAGATACTATCTTTCTAAGACCCGAGATAAGTCAATACGTAGGTTAGTCCATACCAACTCAAATAATGAGTAATTAGGCTTTATAGACCCTGCTTTAACCCCAAATGGATGTATAGGCAAGACGATATAGCATCGCTTAGGTGTAGTGTATAGGGGGTTTCGAGGATCATAGCGATGCAGAGAGCGTTGGCCATAGGCTTGGCGCTTGGACTAATCATAAGCTTTATAGATAGCTACTCCTACGTGATCTCAGGTTTTACCACGGCGGAAATCTCCGTTGTCTTAGCACCTTTGCTACTACTTATCATGTCGTCAGTACTTGGTTTGAAACTAACTAGAGAAGAGCTTGTTATTGCGAGTGCGCTCGCCATAGGTATCGACATCACAACAACCCTGACTGCCGGAATGTATGTAACCTATGGCTTTTTAGCATACTCTTCAAGACGGTTAGAGGAATTTGGCTTAAGTATCTCCGTACCCCAGGAACTATTCTCATCAGTTCAGAAACTTATAGACCTCAACGCTATGCCTACGTATATATCGTTATCATTGGCTTCAGTAAGTGGAGCCTTCTTTGCTTACGCACTTAGAATGCATTATATCGAACGTGAGAGGCTTATCTATCCACTCGGTATTGTGGCTGCCATGATCATTAAAAGTCTGCGAAGTGTGAGGAAGCGTTACCTAATAGCGTTACTAATTGGCTTCTTCAGCCAATTACTGGTACTGAGATTTACTTCGATGATCGATTTGACTCCCTTAGTCTCATCCACGATCCCCGGATCTATCCTAGCTGTATCTGTATCGCCACTGATGATAGCGCTGTTCATGCTCTTGCCGCTAGGATCTTTAAAATTCATATCGTTAGGCTCCTTGCTCACCTACCTATTAATACTACCCATAATCATTGCATTGCTAGATCTTCCAGTAGTGCCGATGATGAGTTACGAGGATGCTCTATTCGCGTACTCAAACGTTGTGGCGTCTCTAACCATAGGCATGATATTTGTTTTAGTATCATACTATATGTTAATGTATCGAAAGGTATTCAGACAGAGCTTTCGTATTCTCATGTATATGATTCCGGAGAGAGTATCGTTCATCATTGGATTAGCACTACTCGGATTAATTGTTCCTGTTGCTTACGCTTTGATGCATAATCAAATATTGTCGTTGTCGATGGCTTTGGTGTTTGTAATGGTGCTTCTGCTTCACATACTTTTAGTTTTGGTAAACCTTCGAGTAGTTGGAGAGACAGGCATCGGTTCACAAGCTGTTTTACCTCTTGTAACGCTATGTATGTACTTGTCGAAGGTAAGGAATGTCGGCGTATATGCAGCTCTAGACCCATTCACCGGCATTCCAATGCCTCAGGTTATTGGTGGAACTGCAATGAACATTATCCGGTTTTCTCGTCTTAATGGGGTTAAGGTCTCAAGAACGTTAATGGCGTTTATCCTGGGGATAGTAATTGGATCCTTTGCTACGTACATCTATGGAAACTTGCTAGTAGCAATATATGGCTTTGACTCTCCACAAATGCCTTTACATAGATGGATTCCGACAATCGTATGGATGGCAATAGTGTATAGTGGTAGTAAGGAGGCTCTCTATGTAAAGGCCCTTATAGTCGGGATAGTTATAGGCCTTGTACTGGTAATCCTAAACGCTTACAGAAACATAGCCCTATTTCCGCTGATAGTAGGCGTCACACTTCCACCTGATGTTGGTCTGACCGCGTTCGTGGTATCCATAGCTAAGAGTGTCTTAGTACGTATGGGCGTAGATGTTCACGAGAAAGCGCTATTAACTTCGGTATTAGCTCTCTTGGGCTGTGGTTTAGCCGTATTCGCCTACACGATGATCATAGGGGTCTCGTGATGCTGCTTTACATAGCTATGCTCATAGGTATAGTGTTGGCTATCATGGGCGCCATATTTATTGAGAGACGTGGTTATACCGAGGGTGAAGAGGTTAAGCTACGTGAGATAACATACGCTTCTCCAAGTATCAAGATCGTGACGGTGATAATACGTGAGTGTACTAACACGATAGCGTTTGTGATAGTACTTACTGTGCTGATAACGTCATCATTGATCGCATCTCTCTCCGTAAACTCAGAGCTATTAACAACTGTAGTGAATTTAGAAACCACTCCATTCTATAGCATAATAGCGATAGCTAATGACATCGAGTCTGTTGAGTACATGAAGACAACTTTGAGCAGTGGAATAATAGTTGTTCAGGTATTTAAATATGTGGACGTATTTATTGAAGAGAACAATAAGAGCTACCATATGTTGCCTATGCTTATCCTATGTCGAGCCCCATCCAACTTACCCAACAACTTAATCACGTTATGCAATGCTGTTGCCCATGGACGGAGCGTCATAGATCGCCATTACCATGCCCATACATCAATCTTGATTAAGGGTATCAGGTTCAGAGTGCAGTCAATGGATTTGAGATGGATAACCAATGTAGAGATTCTACCAGGACAATACATAGCCCATACTCTTGGCGTAATTGGCAGTTCAGTTATTCACGTTAAAGATCCAAAGATACTCGTAATCCTTCCATTAGATATCGAACTTCTTAAAGCTATATGTGATGATTACTGTGATCTACGAGCGATCATGTTAGATACCGATAAGCGCGATATAGGCATGGTCAAATCTATGATTTCTAAATTTAGTATTGTTGGCTATACAAGGGATAGAGAACTAATACTAATGAGTGGGATAGCGATCCCATCGCTTCAAAGCCTTGTTAGTATCGTGATATCGATAATTACATCAGTTCTAATTTCAGTAGCAGCATCTTCAGGGCTAATAGAGAAGCTGAGATCCCTTAGCCTAGCATTGATGACGCAAGGCGTTACCAGTACTATCCTTCGAGTATCGCTAGGTATGGGGTTCTTTACCATCTTAACACTGTTTGGATTGATACTCACAATGTTTTACACCATGTTCATGACTGAGATTCAAGCACTTGCAGGCCTTGTTACATACTTTGTCTCGTCCACTACCTTATCATCGGTTTTGTCGTATAGAGCCATGAAGATGAAGAGGATGGCTATCGTTAATGCGTATCCCGAAGGAGTATTCCATACATTCGAAGGTGTGCTTGAAATAGAGAAACTCTCTAACTGTATTAAGAGTATGTTTGTAGATGATGAGTTCTTCGTTTTAAATGAATTTGAACGTTTAGAGGTAAGTGGTAACAGATTCTTGATGAGAATAGAGCTTATGTACAGACATGCGATGGCTGTGCTGGTATCTATTGAAATTGAGATTAATCGCAGAGACAGCGTATGGATATTCAAGTTGTCGCCAGAGGTGTGGAGTTTCGAAGAAATTGAAAAGTATAGAATTGAGACCATAGCAGCGTTAGCACTATCTAAAGCTAGTGGAGGTTTAAGGCTATGTTTAGAAAGCTGATGTTAATAGCTATAAAGCTCTACATACATGGGTGTAGCTGTAGATATGCAGCTATCTTTGTCCCCCTTATCATCGTACACGAGATTCTCTACGTGCAAGGTATGCTGATACCGCTCTACGCATTACTATCACTCCTATTCATAGTGTCAGCATTCTATGCCGATAACTCACTACTACATCAGGTTAAGGAGGGGTTGATTATATGTGGTGCTAGAAGAAGCCAACTACGGGTAGTGATGTATACGTATGCTGTTCTCCTATCGTTGATGATATCCTTTCCTCAATCGGTAGTACTAACATACTATGGCTTGTCCCTATATGCATGTATCTTAAAGCTGTTGATTCTCGTAATTGCATTCTTATTGATGGAGATGTATGTGAGGGTTAACCTATGAGACGCGATATTGTTGTACTACTATGCGATGTATGGAAGAGCTACCGCTCTAGAGGTGAAGTTGTAACTGCTTTGAGAGGTGTAAATCTAAGGGTTGCTCGAGGTGAAATAGTAGGGATACATGGACCTAGTGGTGCGGGTAAAACAACGCTTTTAAAGATCATAGCAGGTCTGGAGAGGCCAGATCGTGGCGAGGTAATTGTTGAGGGATACAATCTGAATCAGCTTAATGAGGATGGTCTAGCAATGCTACGAAATACGATAGTGAGCTTCATACCACAGGAGTATGGTTTAATAGATGAGCTTTCAGTCTATGAAAACATTGAACTTCCACTACTTTTAGCTGGTATAGGTCACGAGGAAAGGCGTGCACGAGTTAGAGAGCTCATTGAATACATAGGCCTTAGAGGTAAGGAACACGTAAAGCCTAAGTATCTGAGTGGCGGTGAAAAACAACGTGTTGCAATAGCGCGAGCGCTAGCCAACACACCATCTATTCTTTTAGCTGATGAACCGACAGCCAATCTAGATTGGGAAAATGCGTCGAAGGTTATGGAGCTGTTTAAGCAAGTGAACCGCGATTTCAAGACAACGATAATAATAGTTTCTCACGATCCTCGCATACTGCGATTTGTTGATCGAAGACTAATACTTCAGGATGGTGTGCTACGAGAGGTTAGCTAGTGTGTTCGAGTAGTTCGATGTATGAGCGTAATCTATCTATTAATTCGCGGCGTTGATCCTCTGTAAGGGAATGGGAATAGCATGTAATTACCGAATCAAACCAGTCAAGAGCAGCTATAGCTGCATCGTAGGGACATAGATATTCGCCTGCAGCGTCAGTTAGCACTTCCTCGTCTATACAATCCCTATGCATCTTAGTTTTGCATATCGTACATGTAATGCAATTCTCGTCACTCACAGCCTTTCCACAAACTGGGCAGATATCCTTGTCATCCATATCCTAGTCACCCGGTCCGTGAACTCATCATGGTTCAGACTACCCAGCGTCGATCATCCCATAAACATAAATCTCTAGTCCCTTTATTTCTTAATGGTGTTGCTCTATGAAGGTTGTGATTCTAGCTGGTGGGCTTGGTAAAAGGCTTAGACCTTTAACAGAGGATAGACCTAAGCCTCTTGTTGAGGTGTGTGGTAGGCCAATACTTGAGTGGCAGATTATATGGATGCGAAGTTATGGATTTAAAGACTTCGTATTGCTGTTGGGATATGCTCGTGAGAGGGTCATAGAGTTTCTTGGTAGTGGAAAAGCTCTTGGTATAAAGGTTAGCTATGTTATTGAAGACGAACCTCTTGGAACTGGAGGAGCTATTAAGAATGCTGAAAGCGTACTAAGGAACGAGGACATGTTCATAGTTATGAATGGTGATATAATTACGAATTTGGATCCCAGACCCCTAATAGAGGCTTTGAAAAGCGATCCCAAAGCTGTGGCAAGCATAGCCCTTGTACCTATGAGAAGCCCCTATGGTATTGTAGAGGTAGAGGACGGATTTATCAAGCAATTCATTGAAAAGCCGATACTTGAATATCTCATAAACGCTGGAGTCTATGTAATGAAGCCCGAAATCTTTGACTACTTACCGGACAAGGGTGATATTGAGCGTACGGCGTTTCCCAGGCTTGCTCAAGAACGGAGGTTGAGAGCCTATATATACAAAGACGTTTACTGGAAATCTATAGACACCGTAAAGGACCTAGAGGAAGCTGCGGCAGCTTTGCGCACAATATATCCTGATCTATGTAAAGCTTGAACGCGTAGCCTATACGCTTTTCTTAGTCCAGATCCCTAGCTCACATATCAAATAATTCACGATGAAGCCCATGAAGATCCCTATGAGCTGAGCCATGAAAGGATTCATGGATAGTAAATACTTTAGACCCACTGCTGTGATATACTGAACCAAGACCGCAGGTAATACTCCTAAATGATAGAGTACGAGTCTGTGTATCATAGGACCCCCTCTCCTATCGCGGAAGGTCCATAACTCATGAAGTGTGAAGTTGAAAAGCATACTACCTTCAATAGCTATAGCGCTTCCAAGAATGAATAGTCTTCCTAAGAGTTGTGGTATTAGTAGCCCGAGTAGATAAAGTATCGTCAAGTTGATCACTGTTCCTAGAGCGCCTACAAATGCAAACTTGAGCGGTCGCCAACTGCTAAGTTTGAGTAGATGAATGATGTATTCGACCATCACCTTAGTACTTAACTTACTTTTTCCATGCTGTCGAGATCTGAATATGTACGGAACTTCAATAACCTTTTTCGGATTGCAACGGACTAATATCTCCAACAAGACCTTGTAGCCATATGGCTTTAACTTAGGTTTGTTAACAGTTACAAGCTCTTTACGTACGACAAAGAACCCTGACATAGGATCCTTTATATTTCGCACTTCTGGAAGCAGTAACTTGGCTAGTAGGGTAGCTATGCGGGATATCAAAGACCTAGTGAGTGACCAGCTTTCGATTGAAGCTCCAGATACGTACCTCGAACCAATAACTAAATCTGGGTGCTCTGATGCCACAATGTTTAGCATGCTACGGAGGTATTCTGGTGGGTGTTGTAGATCTGCGTCCATGACGGCTACATACTCTCCTCGTGAGAACGATATGCCGTCTATCACAGCTGAGGCTAGTCCACGCATGTTCAATCTACGAATTACTACGACTTTTCTTAATGAACATAGCTGAGCAGCATAGCTCCACGTCTTATCAGGGCTATTATCGTCGACGATGATAATCTCAAATCTCTGCCCATACAAGTTCTTCTCTATCTCTTTAATGAGAGACAATACATTATCGCGCTCATTATATGTCGGTACGACTATGCTTAGCACATACCATCACCGTGGTCAAAGTCGATGAAGTTCGATCACCTCATCATCACTATGTAGGTAAAGCTTGGTTCTGGGTAGATACCTTCTTATAGCCATTAGCACTTCTAGTTCATCATCGTGGATCTCGACTATGGAGAAACCTTCGTAATAGATAGAAAGTATTGTTTCAAGTTTGAAGTGGGGAGATTTTCTCGTATCACCATCGGGTCGCATTTCAATTCGCCATATTCGTTCCACTGGTATCCCTAACATTCTCAGCTGTCTTAACGTTATGTATCGAAGTCTTTCTGGTCTTCCTGTCACAATAGCTATCAATCCTCGTGAGAGCCTATCAAGTAATAGCCTTATACCTATGGGTCTAGGTTTATCAAGTGCTAACAGCTTCTCCGAAAAGAAGTAGTGCCAGAAAAGATCCCTCCTTCCTTTACTAAGCTCTTCAGCTAAGCGTAAACGCTCCCGAATATCTAGAAGGACTCCATCTACATCGAATACAAATACTTGCTGAGCGTCGTTAGATATAGGACATCACCACATCGGTGCCGGCCTGGCATCATCACGCTTTCAGTGGGGCGGGAGCCGACTCTACTTTAACTTAAAAGATAGAGCTTAAGTTTTACTTTGTATTGGGATTGATAGATGGTGTGTACATGTAATAGAGAGAAGGTGTTGGATCTATTCAATAGACTTAGGGGTAGGT
>DQTV01000014.1 GCA_015662595.1 Ignisphaera aggregans | reverse complement strand
GCCTGACAACCTTAGCGGCTCTATCTTTAGTATCAATACATCACTCAGTCCTGATGTTAAGCACCGGTCTTTATAGCAAGAGTTTTCTCGTTTAGCTTAGATATGACCACCCGCTCTATGCTTTTCATCTTTCTAGTTGCATACCATAGGAAGAAGCGCAGGATAACCTTGATCGGTAGGTATTGAGGTCCGCGTAGGTAGAAGTTCTCTATTATATCTCGAGCCCATCTCACCGTGTGCCAGAATGCTAATCTCATAGCCTCAGCATGCTCAGGCGTAAACTTCATCCCCATAACACCGCTTTTAACGTTTCTGAGCAGACCCATAGGGACGAAGAACATAGGGACTATCAAGCTTCTATACGGTTTCAACCTCTCTAAAAGCTCGATGGTCTTGACGACGTCGTCTGGTTCTTCGCCTGGAAAGCCGAGAATGAATGTGGCTGCAGGAATTATGTTGTGTTCATGCATTATCGCAAAAGCCTCTTCAACTATATCAGGCCACTGCTCAGGCTTAAAGGGAGCCGCTTTAGCTGGCATCACCTTTTGTGCTAATCGTGGTGACCCTGTCTCTATACCTACTTCAACCCCTAGATAGTTCTGGTTCAACCTCGAGAATATGAGTTCTGTCAGCTTGGTTATCAGCTTAGAATTCCGCTGAGCTACAACGATAGCAGCTAGTGAAGCGTGAGCCCATGCAAGGCTCTCCACACGACTAGTCACCGCTTCATGTAGTTTGAGTAATGGCTCTTCACGCGGTATTACTCCGTAGGCCCCGTATAGCAAAACGTCTTCGCTATGGAGTATGGCTCCCCGTACACCAAAACGTATGTTCACCTCAATCTCTTTAACTATCCTCTCTATCGGTATGTGTCTAAGAGGGCGTAGAGTAACGCTGCAAAACTTACATCCACGTGGACACCCGCGCATTATCTCGACAAGGCCATTCACACTCGCTCTCTTGATTAGGGGTATCCTGTCTATTGCTGGACTTTCACGAGCACCAACAGAGATATAGCGTGGCACCTCTCTTCCTTCAAGCAGCTTCTTGGCTACATCGACAACGACCTCCTCGGCCTCACCATCGATTATCACATCTACACCCCAACGCTCTACAAGCTCTGGCTCCCATAGCCACTGCCACGCTGCAGGACCCCCAACAACGATCTTCACACCGCGCTTCTTCATTCGTTGAACAGCCTCGCTCTCCATCAACCTAAAGAAGCTTCTTCTGTTGACTGGTTCACGGCCAGTCAAAAGCCACCATTCTGAACTCGGTGGACAATAGGCGAAGAAGTCGTGATGCCCTATCATGAGGATACGCGCACTTTCGATATACCTATCAAGATAATCAGGATCGATAATATGCGCCTCAAAGCCAGCATCTTGGAGCGCCGCTTCAATCTTCCTAAGTCCGTAGGGAGCCTCTATAGGCCTTCCAAACTCGTCAACTTTAGGTTTGGGGCAGCAGAGGTACATCCATAGAAACTCGGGAATGCCTATTGGGGGGCCCGTAGCCATAAACCCTATGAACTCCTTTCCGTGGTGATTTGTCATCATAGTCCTGTCGGTCGTTATCACTATCTCCGCTTTCAATGTTTTCTCCATCACCACATCTACCTCACTACGTACCTCGTCCAACTTAAGCTAGGCTTGGGGGCGGTATATACGCTTATCCATAACTTAAGGAGATACGATTACGAAACACCCATGGAAGTTCTATATACGCAAATCTATTTTAGGACTTGGACGGAGGATACGTGGATGCGGACTAGCATTACACAGAGTGGTTGTTATGGATGTTAGGAGGAAGAGGATTAGAGTGCTTGTAGACGCGTGGAGCGATATAATGCGTATGAATGTAAAAACACGTGAGGAGGCTATAGACGTGCTAAAGAGGGTTTACGAGGAGGCTAAAGTCGAGCCCATAAGGGGGGCTAGCAATCCACCAGATCTCTTTGATAAAGAGATGATCTCGTTGTATATAATAGGTAAGTGGGGTCTCGGAATAGATAAAGAGCTTTCACCAGAGTTCCTGAACAAAGTCTTCTGGAAGGAGATGCTCGTAGAGCGGGTGATCAACGCTCTGAATTCTGTTGAGGATGAGGAGAGTCTATACCGTAAAGTTCCTGAGCTTCGTGAAATCCTAGACGATAACTTTGTAGCACGAACACTAAGATTCGCATTTACACTCTACTACTTTGGCTTCAGAGACGAGGAATGGTTTAGAAGCGTGCTCAAGAAGGTATACAAGGTTTTGTCAAGATTTGAGGAAACAGTGAGACGCTTTGTAAAGTTCTATATCGCGTATAAGGTTGGAGAGAGTTTAGAGCGTAATGAAATTAAGAATAGAATGGAGCTCAACATAGCTAAGAACCTACTCGCATTGGAACTCTCTATACCTAGAGCAGTGCCAAGCAATAACTACGTACTTGAGGTAGCAAAACACTACTTTAATCTACCCAAAAAAGTAATTGAGGAGCTTAAAAGAGATTAGCTGCGCATAAATTTATTAACACCTGACAGTTGAATTCCGTAACCTAACGGTGTATACATATGCTTAGGACTGAGGTAGAGCGGGTATACATCGTTAAGAAGGGAAGTAAAAGACTAGTGGTGGAGTTACATAGGAGTAGCGATGGAAAGCTTTTTGTTGTGCCGATATATGCTACTAAGCACGTTTATGTAACTAAGGATGGTAATGAAAAGGAGTGGGAGTACGATCTCTCAAAGGCTGAGGAAATCGATTACATGAGCCTGCCTAGGAATATACGTGAAGCTCTTTCAAGACTCCAAATATTTTAGTGTTTACTAAGTAGCGCCACCCCATCAAGCACTACATGTGTCGGTACACTTCTATTACGAAGCGAAGGCTTATTACTAAACGATAACCCTATGTAAGCACCATACATGAGATAGGGTACCTGTAGCAGCTATACGGGGATACTAATGAATCACATAGTCTATGCTAAAGAGTTCAGCGAGCATGAAGTTGAGTCGTATCTAAGTCCTCTCATCGTTGAGTGGTTTAAGTCTAGGTATAAGTCCTTCACACCGCCGCAGCGTATGGCAATTCCCTATATAAAGCAGGGTTTCAACGTACTTATCTCTAGCCCTACCGGTACGGGAAAGACGTTAGCAGCGTTCTTGGCTATTATTGATGAGCTCGTCAATCTGGACCTAAACAACGCTCTCGAAGACTACGTATACGTAGTCTATGTCTCGCCACTACGTGCATTAAACAATGATATGCGTAAGAACTTGTTAGCACCTCTAAACGACCTCAATGCCATAGTTCGTGAACGTTTTGGTCGTGAACTAAGGATTAGGGTTGCTGTACGTACAAGCGATACGCTACCTCATGAAAAAGCTCGCATGTTAAGACAGCCACCCCATATACTAATAACAACGCCGGAGAGCTTAGCTACATCTTTAGCCGCTCCACGGTTTCGTAACCTGTTAACCAAGGTTAGATGGGTCATCGTCGACGAAATCCATGAGTTGGCTAGCAACAAACGAGGTTCACATCTAGCTCTATCTCTTGAACGCTTGGTAGATCTTGTTGGAAGAGACTTTCAGAGAATCGGTTTAAGCGCTACCATAGCACCACTAGAAGAAGTAGCTGCATTCCTAGCCGGCTATACAGACGATGGAAAACCTAGACCCGTTGTCATAGTCGATGCCCGCTTTGCAAAGCCCATAGATATACGTGTTATCTGTCCAAAGCTGGACCTTATCTATACGCCAGCCTCAGTGCTAAACGAGGCAATATATGAAGAGCTGCGAAAGCTCATAGCTACTCACAAAACTACTCTCGTCTTCACAAATACTCGAAGCGCAACAGAGCGTGTAGTGTACAAGCTTAAGAAGATGCTGGGTGAGAGCGGCATACTCAACGCTGATGAGATAGAGGCGCACCATAGCAGCCTAAGTCGTGATGTCAGGCTGGATGTTGAGGAGAGGTTGAAGCAAGGACGATTAAGAGTTGTCGTGTCCTCTACCAGCTTAGAGCTTGGAATAGATATTGGCTACATAGACCTGGTAGTTCTCCTAAGTAGCCCAAAAAGTGTGACTCGCCTTCTTCAAAGAGT
>DQTV01000057.1 GCA_015662595.1 Ignisphaera aggregans | reverse complement strand
CTTATAGCTCCCGTTGTATAATAGCGAAACTATTTTCGAAACTAAGGATAGTACTCCCTCGTGAGTATCGTCAATTATTAGAGGTGCTACAACAAATCCCTCAGCATACCGTGGAAGATCGTCGGATATGTCCGCAACGCTAAGCTTTATCTCCCTCACTGTATTCTCTCCAAGCCTCTCCATGGACACTACCTAATGTACAGAGTCTCTGGCTAAATATTTTAACACTATCTGGGTACATGGCTCCGAGGAAGATCGATAGTTTCGGGCCAGACCAACTCCCTGTTAACCTTATAGCTGTTGCTTTTGGAGGTATAGCTATCGGAGGGAGCGTGAAGCTACGTCTACCACCCGCTATAAAGATTCTCGAAGCGTTGAGTGCTATAGGCGATGGAAGAGTAGTCGTTCTCGATGATAAGAGAGCCAAAGTCTACTCCTCAGATGGTTCGCGTGTCTATAGAGTCTACGTCGATACTCAACAAGGGATAGCGTATAGCGACGATAATGGTACAAAATACCGAAAATATATTGGGTATCCAATAATAGCGTTCCTGATGATTAGAGGGGTATTACCATTTGATGAAAAGCTTGCTAACGTGCTTAAGGGTATTCCGTGGAGAAAACTCAATGAAACACTTCGTAGCTATGCAGCTGTTGAAAGGATAGTGAAGGAGATCGTTAAGAGTCGAGGTGTTGAGCCAGAGGTGCTGGATAGCTTCGTCTCTAAGGTTATGAACTCTCTTAGAAGCCTTGAGCTGTACCTGAAGGATATGGGTACCGCGTGGTCTTAAAACAAGGTCAGCGCAATTCGCTTATCATCACTCCTCAGCATCGGTGGAGGTTCATCATGATGAGGGAGCTCGCCACAGACTGAGTAGTGATGAAGGCATCCCCGTCCTGAAACCGATTCTCACACGATCTCACTACGCCTCTTCACCCAACATACAGCACACGGGTACTAAGCTCGGCGAACACGCCTATCTGATATCCATCGAAGCTCATTGCATCGCGTATATGCATATCACTTAGCCTCAGCTAAAGGAATTCTCTTCATAGATTTGATCGAGCTGGGGAGTACTCATCATCGCGCAGCGAGTTATTACTGAGAGTTCGGATCTCTATAAATCTTTGCTTCACCGGGTATTTCCGGTGTACGTAACGTGTCTAGTCTCACCATGGCTGAGAAGATATGCTTAGCTATGAGGATGCTCTATCTGAAGGGTCTCATCACGCCTTTAGCTGGTAATATAAGTGTTCGCATCGATAACCGGATACTGGTAACACCCTCAGCTAAGTTAAAGTTCGCTCTACGACCTGAAGACATCGTTGAGGTTGATCTTCAGGGTCGAGTTCTACGCGGTGATAAACCAACTTCAGAGCTACCTATGCATCTAGGGATATACCGCGTGTGTAAGGAGTGTAGATCTGTTGTTCATATACACGGAGTCTACGCACCACTACTACGTCAAGAGGATCTCGCTTTGCTACCAATGGATGTAGAGCTAGAGTACGTGCTGAGACCCCGTATATGCTTCGTACACACCAAGCCTCCAGGATCAACTGAGTTAGCCTCGGCTGTTATAGAGGGAGTTTCGTCGGGATGCAATGTCGTGGTTCTGGAGCGGCACGGTATTGTTGCTGTTGGTAGTAGTCTAGAACTTGCTCTAGAGTTAGCTGAAGCGATAGAGTTAGCAGCTAGGAGAATGATCAGTGGGTACGCCAAGAGGTAGGGATAGACCGTTCAGCCGCGGGTTCTCCGATCACCGTTCACCCCTTGTAAGCCTCATCACGTGGATGTGTATACCCACTCAATATCAGCGCTACCCCCTAGATTAATAACCTAGCTAGTACGTGATAGGCGATGACGTTCAGCGGCAAGGTATGTACCAACGGAGTATCATGTTGAGCGGGTTCTATAGGGGGCATAGACTAGGCTACTCATGTAGTGAGATAGTGAGTCCAAAAATTGTAAGGGTAAGGGTTCGACGTGCACTTTCGAGTAGTGGGCTTGGAGATGTTGACTATGCCCTCAATCCCTACATTGGGTGCTATCACGCATGTGTGTACTGCTATGCTAGGGAGTTTGTGAGTATAAAGAGGGTGGCAAGGCACTGGGGTGAGATTGTGGTAGTCAAGACCAACATCGCTGATGTGCTTAGAGATGAGGTTACTAGGTACAGACGTGGAGTAGTGGGTATCGGCACCATAACTGACGCCTACCAACCAGTGGAATCCGAATTCCAGATCACTAGGCAGTGCATAGAGGTTCTACTCAATGCAGGGTTCACAGTTACTGTACAGACTAAGAGTGACTTGATACTGCGTGATCTAGACATACTAGCGTCTAGACCTAGCTTAGTGGATGTCGGATTCACAATAACGACTCTAGACAGTTCTATAGCCCGACTTATTGAGCCGAGAGCTCCTAGTCCTCAAAAACGTGTGGCAGCTCTTGAACGCATTGCTAGCGCTGGTATAAAGACCTGGGTGTTTCTAGGACCCATAATTCCAGGTTATAACGATGATCTGAAGAGCATATCTGAAGTAATAGAGGTGGCCGCAGCCACTGGAAGCGTTCTCTACTATGATAAGCTTAGGGTGAAGAGGTTCATGCTTCAAAAACCTGAGTTGAGAGACTGGGTTGAGAATGCAAGATCCTATCCATGGAGTAAGCTCTTTAAAGCCATAGAGATGCTTTGTCAAAAACGTGGAGTTGTATGTATATACAGTGGGGATGTAGTAAGGTCCTCAGTTCTTGGATCTAAACATCGTAAACTGGATAGCTATTCTAAACCTCGGAACTAAGTTGTTTGTATTCAGTTACAGCTCTGCATAGCTAGGGTCTATACCTAGGAGCTCTGCAAATGCTTTAGCGAACCTAGACCACCACTCCTTCAAAGCGTCATCTCTATTCTTAGAGAACTTCGACTCCCATTCACTAGCGCCAAGCTCTGTAGCTAAGGTGACTATCACATCCTTAGCCCTTTCACTCTCTAGGAATCTAGGTTTTGCATCGGCCTTTACATTGTACTCAACAATTTTGCGATACATCTCCTTAGCATGCTCATCGATGTCTATGGATACTCCCAGACACTCGTATAGCTTTGCAAGTATTTTCTCGGCCCATCCTCTATGGAATCGACAGAACCCGGCATTGTCAAGCTCATACTCCTTCAGCGCTCTTACAAACACCGTCTTGGCATACTCCTCGGGTTCCATGAACGTTGTCGAGTAGTTTGTCCAGTACCTACCAGTTATAGGTATCGGTACTAAGAATCCAGGAGTCCAGTAGAAGTTCGGTGTCATATATCCATGGCTACCGAATGGCAGGTATATTGCTAGATCCTCAAATCGTAGCCCTAAAGCACTCACTCGAGCTACATACCTATCGTCTAGGATCTTAGCAGCTCTCCTAATACCAAGCTCGGCAACGAGCTTGAGTACTTCAGTTCTCTTGTTTACCAAGCCTCTAACGAGCTCCAATGCAAGTTCTGCATTGCGAGACCAGAGATCTACGTTTAGGAGTAGTGGATCGAGAATGGGCCTCTCAGAGATGCCGATGTCTTCAGGTTCTAGAAGTCCACGATAGACAGACTCAAGAAGCCATGCGATTACGTGACCAATTTCGATAGCGTCAAAGCCTAGCTGATCAATTTCGTCAACTACCTTAACTGACTTATCAAGCTTCATAACACCTATTAACGGGCCTACACCTTCGAAAGGCTCGTAATCAACCTTCTTACCCCTCCACACCTTCTTACATGCGGCAGGACATGGCTCACCACAGGTTCTCCACACCTTCGACTTCTCGAAGACCTCTTCCTTGAACGGTTTCCAGTAGTGCTCGATAATTAGATCAGCTATACGTTTCCTGATCTCCTTCCTTAGGTATATACTGTTGAAGTTGAATAGCGGCAACAGTTCACGATAGTGAGGATAGTTGACACCGAAGGTACCTCCAGCTCCATAGTGCGGATCGTACCTATACTTTGTTGTCGCCTCTGTAACTGCTGAGCTATAGTCTTTGCCAAGAGCATCGCTTACATACTTAGATAACTCAGACATGTTAAGAAGCGTTGTAGGTAATTGAGGTCTCCACGTACCGCCAGCTACTATTGCTGCAACGTTGTGTACCTGTGCTAAAACTGAGCCGGGTCCTCCACGAGCTGCAAACTCCTCACTACCCTCAACAAGATCTCGACGTGTTAGATCGACATCTACTGATACCAGAGCTCCAAATATTGTTCGCCACGCTGCAGGACCTACAACAATAGGTCTAGCATGCGTCTCGGATATGTAGTCCCAGAACGTGTCTATTAACCACTTCTCAAGAGCGTAAGCTCCCTTTCTACCGCCATACCCAGCATATATGGATTCTAGGTGGTGAGGCTCTATATTTACAAAGTTTACACTCTCAACGCCTTTCTCACTACCGCGAATAAACACTATCGTTGGCTTATGCGCTCTACCAACTATGGCTATCGCATGCACACCGCATCCGATGAACTTATACGCTACACCACCCATGGTAGAGACGTGCAGTCCCATCGTTTCAAGGCTCCTAAACACCACAGCCACTCTATGACATCCAAATAGCTTACTACCAGCGAATACTCCAGCCCCCAGAACGAGAGCGTTTGAGGGATCGTATGGGCTTCGCTTCCAGCTCTCTACATCCTCAAGATGCAGCTTGATACCGAAGTCTATAGGTCCCAGAACCTCGTCTAGGCGATACTCACGTAGCTCCCACGACTTGGCGCTCACGTCTATTATCAATGCTCTATAACGGATCGTCATAGATTACCCCGTTTCGAGCTCTAACGGCACTACCTTAATATGCGACACAGTTATAATCAGTTATACCTTTCTGACTCCTGAGCTCAGAATGTAATCAAAAAGCAAAGCTAAGCTCCTTTTCTTTGTCGTGCAACACTAGTAACCATCCCAAGAATTCTCTTACCAAAGAATTCGGGTCTAAATCTTTGAGCAAGACGATAGCCAGCTCTGCCCATCTTGCTCCACTGATCTTTACCCATCTTCAGCACCTTAATCGTGTAGTCTACGAGCTCAGTATCGCTCTTAGCTACAAAACCTTCAATACCGTGCGTCATGACCTCGGCCAAACCTGTAGGCGCTCTGATCACAACGGGCGTAAGCTGACTCAAGGCTTCAACTGGAGCCATACCAAAGTGTTCGCCTACCCTTGGATGTGTATAGACCTTAGCCTCGCGATATAACTCAAGCAGAGTCTTATCATCCGGATTCGGAATAAGTTCAACATCCTTTAGCTTATCCCTCAAACTCTCATAGACTTCCTTAACATGCTCATAGTAATCCCTATGCCTAGGATCGACGAACCCCGTTATCACAAGCTTAGCTTCTGGAACCTCACGTTTTATCCTTTCAAATGCTGATAACAAGAAGTCCTGACGCTTTAAGGCTACGAACCTACCAACGTATAGTACCGTTTTTGTATCACGTTTCTCAAACTCTCCATCACTAAAGAATATGGAGTCTATACTCGGGTACACTACTTCAGGCTTTACACCCCAGATAAACCACGTTGCAAGACCTGTACGCTTGGAGTTAACTGCGATAGCATCTACATAGCCTAGATTCTGAAATGAGAGGTGGGGATAGCGGTAATGCTGGAAATAGCTATCTAAATTCTTCTCCTCTATCTCCTCATCTATCGGGAAGTGTATGTACATGACACAGGGCTTGTCACTTCCCTGCTTAGCAGCATAGCAGAAAAATGGCTCCTGAAGCATGTTGACTATGAAGTCAGGATTGAAACTCTGGGAAATCTCCGCTATAGCCTTTGCCACGGCTTCAGCAGATCGGTCCTCCGTTTTGAGATACGCAATTTTCGAACGAATAGGGTCAAACCAATCACTGCTCCTGGCCGTTATCACCTTGATATCCACACCCATATTGAGTAAGCTTTCACAAAGAATCTTTGTCAGCCGTTCTGAACCTCCCTTCACATCCAGATGAGGATGTATTACTATGGCCCTCATTCACACACCACCCCAAACGCATGCACTAGCATGAGTACTAGGCTGAGGTTAGCAAAGTGAACTCTGACACAGGGTGTAAACATTTTGAGGCGCTATTTAGATCTGCTCCTCAATTACTTATGAATTCTATGTTTTCGTCTCTAGCCTACGAATAAGACTTAGGTATAGGTGTAGTGACTTAGGGTCCTCAGTAAGTAGTGGCGCTTAACCTCAAACACTGCACCGATATCAGATGGTGTTGTGTAACTTCGTATGTGGATGAAAAATTTATAAACTATTGCATTGTTCAGGAGAGGGGAGTATCGTCGCAAGGTCAGGTTCTATGCGAAAGGTGTCGGCTGAGGAGGTACTTAACGACATATACTTCGATGACATAAGTGCTGAGGCTCGAGAACTAGCTAAACGCTATGGGTACCTACCCTACATGGTTCAGCGCTATATCGATATGCTAGGGATTGAGGAGACAAAAGAGCTTCTACAGACATTCGAAGAGCTCAGACCTTACCCCGTTATACGGTGCAACTATCTTAGGATTGATTGTGGGGAGCTTGTTAGGGAGTTAAACGCTATGGGGTTTGATTTTGAACCGCTAGAATGGTGTAACTATTGCTATAGAGTTGTCTCGCAACCTAGCTCACCCACAATAGGTGCTACACATCAGTACTTCAAGGGCTACTACTTCGTCTACCGCGATGCCTCACCAACGATTCCCCCAATAGTTCAGGCTCCTAAAGCTGGCGATATCGTTTTAGATATGTGTGCAGCACCGGGTGGTAAGGCTACACACCTACTTCAGCTAATGGAGGATCGCGGACTGCTCATAGCCAATGACAAAGCGCTGTCACGAATACCAGCACTTCTATCACACCTGTATAGAATGGGCTTCAAATCCTTCATCGTGATAAACGACGATGGTCGAAACCTACCCCGATACCTAGCCAACACATTCGACTCTGTACTCGTAGACGCTCCCTGTAGTGCTGAGGGAGGTATAATGTTCGATCCATCAAGGAAGACACGGACATCGATAAACGACTTAGCTAAGTTGGTAGCTAGGGAGATTGAGCTTCTTGCAGCCGGCATAGAGCTAGCGAAACCAGGCGGTGTAATAGTTTACTCTACATGTAGCATAGCGCCAGAAGAGAATGAGTACGTCATTATGCGAATCCTAGAGATGTACAGGGGTATCGTACGGGTAGAGAGCATCGATATCCCTGGCTCTTGGTCTCCCGGATTGAGGCAGTTTAGAAACCTAGAGTTTCCACGCGACGTCACCAACTGCATACGGGTATGGCCACATAGACACCGCATGGAAGGGTTTTTCGTATGTAAGCTTCGAAAGCTCAGGTAAGGGTCCTCATAGCGATACAGCTCAATGAAGTGCTTACACAACGACATACACTAAGCTCAGCATAAAGGATATTACGGCTTAGGCTATAATGGTAGTACGGTACGATCACGGTAACGTCTCGCGAGGAGACTTCGCATGACAGAATTCAACTATTCGTTAGGTGATGCAGTACTAGATAGGATAGTAGGAGGTGTTCCACCGGGATCACTACTCGTCATACTGGGTCATCCAGGAGCAGGAAAGACAACGTTTGCAGCAAAATTCATTCTTGAAAACGCCAAGACCTTAGCTGTCAAAGCCATATACATAAGCTTAGCTGAGAGCAGAGAGAAGTTCTTAGCTAACATGAAGAAGCTTGGTCTCGAATTCGAAGAGCTTGAGAAGCGCAACCTCTTTGAGTATATTCATATACCGACGGTTGCTGGCCCAGACACAATAGACTTCATATCCTCTATCCTAAGTGACAAAATGGTTAGGGAAAACGTTAGGATTGTCGTCATAGACTCCATAACGCCTCTACTATCGTTCCTCGGAACAGAGAAAGGCCGAGCATTCCTGCACGCAACACTCTACAACCTTGCAGTAGCGTTGAAGGGTGTAATTCTACTAATTGCTGATCTACCATGGGGTCGTGAAACCATTGATCTGGGAGGCATAGAGTTTGTTGCTGATGCTGTGCTAGTGTTTAAGACTCGTATGGAGCGCAGCCTTCTCTATCGCTTCATAGAGATAAGGAAGTTCCGTGGCGCACCAATACCACTAGCTGAGATACCCTTTGTCATAGCCGAGGGTGAGGGTATAAGGCTCTTTCCACTACTACCTCCAGAGGAGATTCAGCCTCTATCAATGGAGAGATGCTATCTTACGGGATGTAAACCCCTTGACGATGCTTGGGGTGGTATTCCTAAGGGTTCAAACATAGTTGTGCTGTATCCAAAGAATGGTAATGTCCCCTTTACGCTCTTGGGCATACTAACGAAGCTCATAGTTTCAAACTCAATTAAATTTGGTGTACTAAGCTTCGAGCTTCCAGCTCTATGGCTAGTCAAGGCTTTTGAAGCTGCAGCAAGACACTATGGAATGGACGCTATGAAGATACAGCAGTTGCTGGTGTTGGAGAGAAGCTTTAACCCAACACTATACTCACCTCAGGAGCTTATAGCTACAATCCTAACACATGTTGAGAAGTCACGTGCGGAAATGATACTTCTTCACGGAGTCAACGTACTCTACGAGGTGTACGATCCTCAACAGGTACGTCCAGTCCTATACAACGCTATACAATTCTTTAGAAAGCTCGGTGTAATAACTATAAATATGCTTGAGGGTAACCTAAAGGACTTAGGTAAGATCCTTAGCTATTCGCCAGACGTACTTCATACGGTGGTCTATGTAGGTAACGAATACACAGGTTATACGTTGAGACACGTGGTGTGGAAATCCTTACCGCGCTACTTAACTGGGTTAACAATACATGATAGGCCGATAATACTTGACGACGATAAGCTCGCTACATGCCTAGGCGAGTACAGAGGGCCACTAACCTTTTCACTGTCTGGCTAGGCACTTTCTCAATAGCTCTAGAAATTCCTTGTCCTTACCTTGCTTCATAAGGACTAGAAGCTGCTCCTCAATACCTATACGCCCAATCTTTATAGCTAAAGGCTTTAGAAATAGATTGAGTGTTGCAAAGTCCGCTGTGACCTCACTACCATAATACTTCCTAAGCACCTGATACACCTTAGAAGGCTCTTCAAAGAGTAGATCTATCACCCTCTTCCCGGTTTCCTTCAAAAACACGTTGTCTATCGATGCTATATATCCCGGAACCTGAGAGTCTATGTATCGCTTGATGTAGAGTTTTATATCATTGAAAGCGCTGCCTAGTTCCTTCATAGCCACCCTACCGTAGCTAGAGCACCGCTGGTATGCCTACGCTATATTGCTTGAGTAAGCATATAAGCTTAATCCATTAATGTGCGTAGTCGCACAATAAACAAGAATTAATAAGCTACGTAGTTGAATCAGTGATGAGGCTACTCATCAGGTAGTTCAGCAACCTACCCTGTCATCACCACGATCTAGACATGACGTACTCCTTAATGTCTCTATATGCTCTTCAATATGCAACTCTTTAGATTAAGCTCACGCTTTTCAAGTCCAGACGATGTCTAGTATCTCGGGGCTCTGCACCTACAACTAATGCAGTGCGTAGATTGCGTTCCGCGGATACAGTGTGATGAACGCTGCCCTGGCTGATTAGGATGATGAAGTACTTTTCAGCTGACAGGGTACTGAACAATGTTAAGTATAGGGATAGAGATGTTATTGTGAAGAGCTGTGAAAAACTCTACACACGTTTCTGTCTATCGAAAAATATAGTGGTACGTACAAAGCTCGGTGCATCGTTTCACGTTTATCATGTATTCACTAAGGATAGGCTAATGCTGTTCCTAACCGTAACGTCGATATCATCGCTAAGATCTGATTCTATTACCGTCGCGCTCATCGTTGATAGCATCATGGAGTCTAGATCGAGACACCTCCTCGCCTCGTACATCCTCTTAACACTTGCATTAATACTCTTAACAAATCTTGTACTTCCTAGCGTTACGCTTCTACTTCTTCTCTTAGCAATAGGCCTAGCATTGCTAGCGATATCGTATATGATTATCAAGCGCACTCCTAGAGATGGTGTTGTTCAACGTATAGAGGAAATCCATAGGGAGCTCATGAACATCGATTCCAGGTACAGAAGCATATTTACAGCCCTCCAGTCCATAATCATGGATTTAGTGAAGGTGTTGCAAGAGGCCATACTTAAGAATAGAGAGAGGGGATGTGTTGTCATAAGGGGTTGCGGTCTATATGAGTTTCGAGCTAAGCGAATCGAGGATTCTATTTTTGATATAGATATGTGGAGGGTGCATGACTAGTTGCAGCCGAGGCTAAGATCATGAAGATTGTATTCCTCGGTGTAGGAGGCTGGATCTCTAGACCTAAGCTCGGCTTTACCTCGATAGCAGTACTCGGAAGATATGGAGGCTTGCTACTAGACGCAGGTGAAGGAGTATATCATGCTATGGATAGGTGCGGTGTTGATATTAATGCTATCGATACGGTGTTTTTAAGCCATAGACACGGAGATCACGTGCTTGGAATCCCAACACTTGTACAGTTAGCACGGTATCAGCATCGTAGACTGCGTATTGTCGGTTCTAGGGACGTTATAGAATCTGTAAGGGCGTTGCTCAGCGCAGTTGGGGTGAATGAGTATGAAAAACACGTCGATTTCATAGAGGTCGGGCACGGCGATAAGATATCCGTGGGAGGATACGTTCTACGCTTTGCTGAAGTGCGTCACACGGTTCCAAGCTTAGCTGTACGCGTTGAGTATGAGGGTAGGTGTGTTGTCTATAGTAGTGATACCACGTTCACTGAAGCTTTGATACCCCTTTCTTACGGCTGTGATCTTCTAATTCACGAGGTCTCTGGATATAGTGATGACGCAAGGCTCTATGGACATTCAACTCTCTATAACGCTGTGGAAGTAGCTTACCGAGCTAGGGTTAAGCGGTTAGCCATAGTGCACTTCTACATCGATACCCCTCCACTCCGAGTAGAGGTACTGAGGTCACTAGCTGAGGAAGGTGTTGAACTTATAGTTCCATACCCCTGCTATAGTATAGAGCTTGAGTGATGAGATGCGCGTGCTGATAGATGATGATCCTCGTGAGGACTGAGCCAGACCTATAAAATACCTCATGTGAATGCTTAGAGTGCCAGGTGAAGAGTTTGCCCCATCAATACGATGTTGTTATTGTTGGCGGGGGTGTAGCTGGGCTCTTCGCTGCCTATCTTATGGCGAGAACAGGTCTGAGAGTAGCAGTTATTGAGAAGAATCCAGAGGATAGAATAGGCGAGAAGGTTTGTGGTGATGCTATCGGGAAACACCATTTTGATGCTCTCAGGATTCCACATCCTGAGCTCGGATTTGATGCTGAGGGACTCTTTCGAGGAGTTAAAGTGGTGTCTCCGGATGAGACACACGAAATAACGATCTACGGAGATGGGTATGCATTGAATAGGAGAATGTTTGGATTTCGCCTCTACCGCACAGCTACTCTAGCCGGAGCTGAGGTTTATGCTGGCCACAGATTCCAGAAACCTATCCTTGAAGGCTCATGGCTTCGTGGTGTAAAGGCTCTTAGACCGGATGGTGTTTCTGAAGAGTTTCGAGCAAAGGTAGTTGTTGATGCTAGTGGCGTTGCGGCTGTTGTAAGACGT
>DQTV01000109.1 GCA_015662595.1 Ignisphaera aggregans | reverse complement strand
GCTGAGGTTCAGACCTTCCAAGCTTCTTCATCCTTCAGTATGGGCCCTTCATCATCTATCCATAAATTTAGGGCTCTTAGAAAATATATAAGTAGTGCTGAGTATGGGACATCACCATGGCCCTGCCCTTCTTAGCAGGAATAGCTTCGACTACCTTACTACCGGTAATAGAAGGTTTAGAATCGGTTATCAATAGAGCTACTAAGCTTGGTGGAAGAGATTTAGTAGCCGATTTAAGGTATGTTGTTGACCCAGTAATTGAATATGTTGTTGCTAAGTTGCTGAACTTGGATAGGGCTGAGGGTAAAAACGTAATGCGGTACGTCTATAGGGTTAAAACTCCACTACAGAACTACATCACCGCAGTGTCTATGAGAATAGTAGCCAGAGCGTTAAAGAATCAGATATCGTTTTCGGATTTACGTGCATTCTGTCGAGAAGTCGTTTATTCAGCGGGTAGAAGGGTGATGAGTCTCGGGCATAGCTTAGGTCTAGCGCTAGCAGCGCTAGCAGATTTAGATATTGAGATACTCACACTGCTTCCGGTAATGGGTATAAAGAATTTTGTTTATAGGGTGACTAGGCACGCTAATGAAGAGTACATGAGCGCCGTAGACTTAGCATCTCAGTTAGCAGCTATATCCATAACGATACTCAGAGCATACGTTACGAACCCTCAAAAAGTACAGAGAGTTTATAGTAGTTGTGAAGACATGGTTGAGAAGCTAGTTGACGACCTTGAAGCGTACCTCGATACGATCGCTCTGTTACTTAATGAGGATAATAAGGAGGCTTTGAGCTCACTACCTGGGGTTAAGCATGGTTAGAGTAGAGCTTAGTGAGGATTTCAATAGGTTGTTGCGGAGGTATAGCGAGAGCATTCGTAAGGATGCGATAAAGCTTCTAGACGAGTTAGTGATGGGTAAGGTTAAGGCTTTGCAATTGCGTGGTAAGCTCTCTAAATTTGCTTCGCTTAGGCTCTCGCGCGAGCTCTTCATTGTTATTAGATACGTAGCCGATCAAAAGTACGTGATAGCGTATTCCATAGCACGTAGGGAATCGCTTGTAGAAGAGCTCAGAAGGCATATCCAGAAGGCTAAAGCTTAACACCATACAGCTCTAATCTCCTTCTAGCTTCTGGAAATAGCTCTATGGTCTCTTCTTCAAGCTCCCTAACCAGTCTAGGATCGATTGAGGCAAGCTTAGATATTAAACTCCGTCTCTCATCTACAGTCACAAGCCGAGGATCTATCAATATAGCTACATAAACCCTAACTCCCTCTCTGATCAGGTGTTCTACGGCTTGAAACGGTAACCAATAGAACTCTTCCGCACTCCCGGTCCGCCTTTGAAACTCTCTGGGATTACCAGCTTTGATTGAGACCCTGACCACTAACTTTGAACATGCATTAGCTAACTCCTTGACAAAGGACTGATCATACCCTAGAAGTAGGCCGTTGGTCTCCAGGATAAAGAGTTCTATACGCCTTTCTTCATCGATGAGCTTTAACAGCTCTACGAGGTGTTTTCGAGCAATTGTAGGTTCACCACCAGAGAGTCGAGCACGGGTAGTGCTGTACGTTCTACACAATTCTGTGAGTTTATCAACAACCTCTTTTGGGGCATAGTATTTGCCATAGATTTCCGGGTAGTCGCGTGCTCTTGGACTCCAGCAGAAGAAGCAGCGTAGATTACAGCCTACAGTAAAGGCCGTTGCAGCTCCACGATAGAATCTAACTACACGGAAGTGTGTATACTTCCTTAGCTGCGTATGTTTTTGATCTTTGGCTACGATCTTCTCAGTTACATAGCTTAATTCTATTGGATTGAATGGGGGTTGACCGGGTCTAAGTTCGCGTGGCATCTGCATACGTATCCCCAAACCATATATACTGTACCCTTTTCACTGTACTAGGTGTTGAATATACCTAGGGCATGCTATGTACGGTTATGTTTATGCGGATCCTAAAGTCGTAGAAAAATTTGGAGATATCAGGTTTTGGGTACCAGCTGCGTTAATTAATATACCTAGCTGTAGACCTAGAGACTTCTTTCTATTCGACTGTTACTTTTGTGTTAAGTTGCGTAATCCCTATCTAAGGGTATTGCTGATTAAGAAGGTCCCACGCAACTTTGTAATAGCTAATACCCCCTCAATTGATGCGCCAAGGATAGCAGATATTGGAGGATGCAGTGTCCACGACATCATTAAGGATTTAGAGATTGTGAGGGATGAACTGCGTGAGGGTCGAGATGAACTTCTTCAGATGCTTGTTGACAGCATATCTAAGCCTAAAGATCTTGAGATCACCTTCTGGAGATGGTTTAGGAGAAAAAAGTACGTTATTCCTGCTACAAAACTTCGCTCAATAAGTCTCAGAATAGCTAGGGACTCCCTAAGATCCGTATTGAAAGGTCTCTGTATAGACATTAATAGTGTTAGCACTTCAATACCGAGTATTGAAGTGAAACAGGTCTACGTACTGCTTGTGCTTAGTCGAAGAGAAGCACTTGTTGGTATTGCTCTAGGCAAGAAAGTCGATGTTAGCAGCATACACACAGCAATACTTACGGAATTCCAAGGACTTCTAGACGAAGTATCACGGATTGTGAACGCCCATCGATTATAGAGGACATAAGTACCCTCCGAGTATACTCGTTTTCTATATGCAATAAGCTTAATAACGTCTATAAGGGTTAGTAAAGAGGTGAGGCTATGACACTTGAACACGTTAAAAACATCATGGTTAAAGACCTTGTTGTGACGTCGCCACATACTCCTGTAAAGAACGTTGTTAAGCTTATGAAGGAACGCAATGTTGGGAGCGTTCTGATTATTGATTCTGACGGTAAGTTAGTAGGCATATTTACTGAGCGTGACTTAGTAAAGCTAGTAGCTGAGGGTCTTTCTTTGGAGATTCCAGTAGGCGAGGTAATGTCTAAGGATCTCCTGGTAGCTCACGAAACCGACTCTATAGCTAGTCTTGCAAATAAAATGTTAGAGAAATGGATTAGACACATACCCGTAGTCAACGTTGAGGGCAAGCCAGTGGGCATTGTAAGCATAAGGGATGTGTTGAGACATGTGTTAGCAGCATGTCTATTCCCCTAATGAAGCTCATTGTATTCTTAGATATTGCTGAGCGTTAGTTGAGGTATACTGTCACGATCGCTATATGGTTGGACTTAAAGAATTTAATCCCTAGTAATAGCCATTTCAAGCTTGGGATCCATAGCAATCGCGGTGATGATGAAGTAGAGTGTGGAACTGTACCGAGAGATGCGGAGGCAAGGGACGTGCTGAACCCATGACATCCCTGACTCTTAGGCTTGTTAATAGGATCGATTAAGTCTTCAACTAACTGTTATTCAGCGTTCACTCTCAGGAGGCTTAACCCTATGAGGTGGATAAAGGTACCTAAATAATTGATAGGCCTCTTATCAAAGTGATGTTAATGCTAAGTGCTTAAATTCCTGGATGAAATCATTCTACATGTGTGCATGTTAAGCGCTGAACCATGAGACTACATATATCCTTTTTACCGAATACCATCCGCAGTAGTGGGTTTATGTACCCAAGATTTGCTAGCTAGGATAGATTCAATACAAGGCCTTAGAGCGGCCTCTATACATCAACGCTAAACTTAAGGATTTTAGTGTTAAAATGATGCTACGCTATTGTACGTCTCTTCTATTCCACATAGCATCTATTACTATAGGTTTTTAATTCCAGTTCATCAACGTACTTCTCGATGTTTAATATGAAGTCTCGAAGTTCAGTTATTGAGACTATGGGTACGTTATCGATTACTTTCTGAGCATCTGATTTCAGTACTACCACGACGGGTATGAGGGTTTTAATTCGACGAAGAGCGGGGATATTGATTACAACCCACTCACAGAACTTTACCAATCGCTCAACTCTACGTATATGATCCTTAACAGCTTCAGCAAGCTTAGTACTATACCTTCGTATACTACGCCAGTGTTTGCATTCAATAACAAGGCCTAGCTTTCTTATAGAATCAAGACCTAGCACATCTATTTGAAACCTTACTAAGCCTCGATGCTGGTAATTGCTATATACATCAAAGCCTGCAAATTGAAGAACTCGCGCTATATAGTTTTCAAACTCATGCCACTCTATGAAATTTACTAGCCTCTCAATATCAAGAAAACCCATGTTTATGAGAAGTATCACCATTTCCAAGGGGTCTAACAACACGTACCTATCGTCTGTTAACGATATGCACCCCCTATCAATTGCTTGTGTGAGCATCTCCTCAAGTCTTCGCTTTTCAGCTAGTGGAAGTGCATCTATCAACTTTCTCTCAAGCACTTTATACCTAAACATGTGCTCAAGTACATCACCTAGCCTAAGTGAAAAGAGCATTATCTACAACCCCAATTCTTTAGCTATATCTCTCAAAGCTTCTAGAGCCAGCTGAAGGAATTCGTCAAGTGCTATACCCAGCTCCTCAATTCTCTGTATGCGTTCCCTTGAGACGCTTCTAGCAAAGTCTTTCGATTTAAACTTTCGCTTAAGCGTTGATAGCTTAATCTCATCAATTCGCTTATGTGGCATTACTAGCGCGGTAGCTATTATAAGCCCTGAAACGTGATCAGCTGCACGAAGGGCTATGGCTATCCTCTTCGACTCCTCTGTGCTCGGAACAAAGCCGTTGTTTTCATTGTGTGCTGCAATTGCTTCTAAGGCTGTTTGAGGAAGTTTACCGCTTAGTATCTTGAGAGCTTCTAAACCGTGACGTTTGGGATCGCGATTCGTAATGTCGT
>DQTV01000083.1 GCA_015662595.1 Ignisphaera aggregans | reverse complement strand
TTGCATAAAATTGAAAGCTATGTACTAAAAGCGTCGATAGTGATAGTGACTCACTACCACTACGATCACCATGTTTTACCGAGCGATCCAATGCTCTGGAACAAGAGGCTGTTTCAATCCAAAACCCTCTATCTGAAAAACCCAAACATGTACATAAATGAAAGTCAGTGGGAAAGGGCACGACTCTTCATATCTCAGATAGACTCTCTCGCAAATAGTAGTGTAGAAAGGTATTTCGTTGAGCCCAAGGTGAATGAGTGTCGAGATCCCGTAGAGGAGCTGACCATAGCTCTATCTAAGGACTTTGGCGATTACAATGAGCGAAGAAATGAGCTGATGAGAAAAGGTCGTGAATGGTTTGACAAGCTATGCAAACTCTGGATGCAGAAGCCGTGGATAGAGGAGCACGAATTGCCTGACGGCACGAAGATTATGTGGGCTGAAGGTCGTGTACTAGATCTCGGAGATACCGAGATAGCCATGCTTAAGCCGTGGTTTCATGGTGTTGAATATGATAGAACAGGATGGGTGGTTCCTATAGTGATAAGGAAGCGTAACTATGAGGTCTTCTTCTCTAGCGACGTAATGGGGCCAATAATCGAGGATTACGCAGAGTTTATAGCACGCAGTAAGGCGGAGATAGTGATTCTTGATGGACCACCAACATACCTCTTCCCTTACATGTTTAACCGCATAAACCTTAGGAGGGCTATTGAGAACGCTATATCGATAGCGTGTTCAAGACCTCGACTCATTATCTACGATCATCATCTGCTGCGTGAGAAGAAGTGGCGACAGCGTGTAGCTGAAGTTTTTAAAGAGGCTGAGAAATGCGGTAGTAGGGTATTGACGGCTGCAGAGTATATGGGGTTCACACCCCTCATAGACAGGCTATAGCTTATCAGTGAATTGCTTAGCGTTAACATCTTAGCATCGATTAAAACACAGCCCAGTATCTATTTAGCGATGTCAGCCATCCTCTAACCGATCACAGGTCACTACTGCGGGGAGGCTTCATCATCCACACCTTAACGTTAGTGTTGTGGAGCTATTTAGCCTAGTTATGCTAGTGACATTGTGGTGATGACTCTTACGGCCTCTGATTAGTGATGAGCGCTAGCTATGCTGAGCGCAGTGACAGCCATGACTGAGCTGGTCATAAATGTTAGCAATATTGTATCTTCACTTTGCTACTCGCTCATTAGGTTAGAACCCTACAATACCTGTGTTCATCAGTGCACGTATTGCTACGCTAGGTGGTATAGGCGTAACGAGTCAAACAACGTTATAGTGCCACGGGTTAAGGCTGTATACGAGTTCCGTACCTACGCTCGTAAAGTCTATCGTATAGGGCTACCGCCTATCCCAGCTCGTCTATCTACACTTGTAGACCCATTCATACCCCATGAAGAACTGTATCGAACATCTCTAACGTTGCTGAGGATAGCTCTTGAGTACGAGTACCCAGTCATAGTCAATACAAAGTCAGCACTAATCCTCAAATCCCCATGGATAGACGTGCTAGAGAAGCTAGCTGAAAAAGATCTTCTACTGCTTCAACTCTCAATATCTACGCTAGACAATAGAGTTTCGCGTATGATCGAACCTCATGCTCCTGCCCCCGAGCTTAGACTCAAAGTATTGCAGGAGTTTGCGTCACGAAACATACCTGTTGTCGTAAGGCTATCACCATACATACCTAGGGTATCACTTTATCCATCGCTAAAAGACTTCGTAGAGATCGTGCACGAAATAGGGGTCAAGCATGTAATTGTTGAGGCTCTCAGGCTTGAAAGCAGCTCTATTAAAGAGTTCCTACAACGATTTGGTCTAGCAGACGTAGATGTTGAGAGCTATAGCTTACGCGAGGTTGGAGGACTAAGGCCATTATCAAGAATTTCACTAAGTGCGCGACTACGTGAATACATAGCCTTGCAGAACGCCCTTACCAAGTACGGTATAACCTTCGCAACCTGTAAAGAGGGGCTGTTCGCTCTACATACAGCTAAAGATTGTTGCGGAATGTACCTCTTCAAGCGATCATTAGCATTAAGACCTACACTAGCTGAGATCTACAACATTGTTAGACACTGCGGTCCTATTCCAGTAGATAGCGTTGAATCTGTGCTACGACAATTAGAGACGCAGGGATATCTCTGTGGCTCTAGGATCACAATGTACCCAAAGCGTATAGCAAAACCATTTAGATACCACGAGAAGAAGCTGCTACGAGTCTTGCGAAATCCTGACATTCTTAGACATGTAGCTCCATCACTTAACATTGTTGACGGTAAGATCGTGGCTAAGGACATTGCGATGCTGGAGGTTGGTATGGAGAATAAAAGTTAATAGCTTTAACGTATCCCCGAAAACATGATGCGGAGGGCAATACACAATGAGTGGAGAGACGGAAAGAGGATTCAGATTCCTTGAACATACAGCCGATGTTATAGTAGAGGCATGGGGACCTACTCTTGAAGCGTTGTTTGAGGAAATGGCTAGAGGTATGTTTGAGATTATAACTGATACCAGCAAAGTTGAACCAAAGGAAAAGTTTGAGATCTCTGTTTGCGGTTTCGATCTGGAAAATCTACTCTATAGATGGTTAGAAGAGCTTCTCTACTTCCATGATAGTAGAAACTATGTGTTTGGCAAGTTTAAAGTGTATAGAATAGAACGAGAGGAGAAAGCGGATGAGTACTGTGTCTATGGTGAGGTATGGGGTGAGGAGTTCGATAGAGAGAAGCACGAACCGAGAACTGTAGTAAAGGCTGTTACTTACGCTCAGATGAAGATCGAGAAGCGAGATTCGCGATGGTACGCTCAAACAGTTTTCGACATATAGAGCCTCGTCGAATCTTATCGTAGCTTTAAAGTATAGAACAACTCTGAAACTAGCCTCTTTAACACAGCTTGCGGAAATAAATTGCCATACTTACTCAGTACCATATTCTCAATATCCTGTATACTGTTTAACTTAGCATACGTGCCAAAGAGCCATAGCACTGTATCTATCTCAAGAGGAGGAATTGAACATAGTCTTGCAACCTGATACCACGCATCAATAACTATGTTAGGTTTTGCTAAGAGAGTCTTGACAGTAAACACATTTTCTCCACTAACAATTCCCGACAGGTATGTCATCATAGCAACTCGTCTATCTACTGGTATAGGTATGGTAAATGGAATCTCAAGTTCAACTCCACGAGCCTTCAAAGTATAGTAGAACATCTTGACGGCGAAAACAACAGTTTTAGCATCTGGACTAGTACCTAAGCATCTAGCCAAAGTCTTCCATACCAACTCCATATCTCTGGTCTCTAATGCTGAAAGTACGTTATAACATCTCGATAACCTCTCAAGTCTAGCTATTTTTGCTTTAACTGCAATTCGATGAGTTAGCTTGACAAAACGTTTAACGCTATCTATAACTTCAGCAATGTTTCGCGGTTGCTCACGACATATCCATTCTCCATACCTAGACCAGTACTCCTCTCCACGCATTGAAAGTACATAGCTAACCACAGCGTTTGCGACCATAGCTATTGATGCTACCTCAGAACAGCAGGACACTAACATTTTAGCGGTATTCATCTGAGGATCGAGATCTTCAAGCACTCTAACGTTCTCTCTACCGAATTCCCTTAGCGCTTCTGCAACCCTTGATATACGCTCGTATACAAGTCTCGACTGTGCTCACCTAGTAGATCAACAATACT
>DQTV01000090.1 GCA_015662595.1 Ignisphaera aggregans | reverse complement strand
GAAGAGATTGGGGTCGATGTTGAGGTGCCTAGCAATGGCTCTGTAATCAAGTTAGACTAGGTCTAACCCCTCTTAAGCCCTGACATCGGTATGCTTAGCCTTCCTGTAGCTATTACGAATATAGCGCGAGCTATGGCCTCACTATACTTAGCCAACCTATTAAGCACATCGCTATTTCTATGAACTCTCACTAACTCCTTAGCGATCGAAATCTCTTCACATAACCTTGAACCAACGATTCTCGCAGCTTCTTCAACAAGCTCAGTTATACTAGGCTTAAACCCCAGCCTCTTCTCAAGCTCCGTGGATACGTCTATAACAAGCCCTTGTTCTACAAGTTGATGTAGTAGAAGTCTAGCCGTATCGTCTTCTCCTGCAACAGCCTCTAGCATATCTCCCTGAGCATAGTGTAGGATGATGGGCTTTGTTTTAGAGGAGTATGCGTGTACAAGCACATCCCTGAAAGCCTCAATAACTTCACCACACGGTAGCTCATGCATCGACTCACAGACCGCCGTCTTCGAATACCTATCGCCTATAGCTGCAAATGCGTAGGCAGTTGATGTTCCTGTGCGCAGTGTTGACATGAATATCGCTATAGCCTGTTTAGAGGGGTACAGAGGTCGTATGGATAGAATAACGCCGCTTACAGTTCGAGCTATGGCATCTAACACCCTTAGCGCTACCTCTATAGGCTTAGACCACACACCTCCATACTTAGAAATGAGGTAGAGAGCTGCATCGTCATCAATAGCTTTGAGGAGTATGTAGTGAAGCCTCGAGGTTCCGAGCTTCTTAATGGTCTCCGCTATCTCTCTCCAGTCCACAGACTCTAGGAGACCCGAGGGCTCGGGTTCCCACACCATTATGACAACAGGGCTTCTGGAGTTCTCAACAACGCTTATGGCAATTTCTCTAAATGGCGTTCTATAGCGTGAAAACCTGAACCCCAGTCTTATAATCGCCGCTGCCAACTTGGCATCGGCAGGCTCGATACCTGGTGGAAGCTCAACTATGTACCCATAGGTTAGCTCTTCATAGTAAACGCTGCTCTCGGCCGGAAGCTCAACAACCTCCTTAGGGTAGTAAGCGAATATCTCGCCATGCTTAACGACGACTATACGCTTCGATCCTTCTATAACCCATTGAACGGACAATGGTACTTCACGTAGCGTCCCAAAGCCTTTCGACGGTATGTCCAGAAGTATCGAAACTCTGCTCTGAACCTTAGCGGTGAGTATATCGCGAACTATATCCGCATCCTCACCCCACTTCCGCTTGATGTAGTTGTAATTCCTAAGCGCCTCATCAATATTGGGATCCACTGAAGCAAGTTTATACAGTTCACTAAGCTTAACTTCGTGAACACCATCGCGATCTATTCGCTGTACCATAGCCTCGTTACTTAAGTCGAATGTGTATGGCTGAAGCTTCTCAACTACATCTCTTCGAGAGACAGGTTCTAAGAGTACAGATCTAGAGTCCTCGACCAGATATCTTGGGTAGCCATAGGGAGGCCCAAACTCGTAGAAGTTCAGGTACTGCCATACACGCTTACCCTTATCGCTTAGAACGTAGGTAGCGCCAACAAGACCTTTGCTATATCTAATGAGCTTATGCTTCTTCAAAACCTCGAGCTCGCTATTACTAAGGGAAGCCCTCATTAGGAACTTGCTTAACGCTCGAAATATCTTCACAAATTCGTTATCAGGATGTATGTAGACGTTCTCTATGCTAAGTTCGAGGAACTCTCGAATTCCCTTAACGCCTAGGCTTAGAAGTTCGTGATCCCACGAGGATATCGGGATAACGATGCTTTCAGTGAATGGTATGTATGGTCTACGCCCTTTCCTTCCCTCACGCTGCTTGATTTCACGTATATCCGGTGAAAGACCGTAGTGAACGACCCTAACAGCAATCCCTATATCTACGCCCTGTAGCAACGTTCTAACCGAGATGGCTACCTTAATCTCACCACGCTGAAGCCTCTCCTCAATCTCACTCCTAACATTCTTTGGTACTAGGTGGTGGTGAACCGCCACCTTGTGATGAAGCTCTGGTGGGAGGAGCGCTTTGATTCGCGCTGCTAACCTTTCAGCACTCCTTATGCTTGGAGTAAACACGAGTGTAACTCCATCCTCATCGCTAAGCACGTAGTGCGCAATAATCTTCTCTGGCTCAATCGCTGGTTCGGGAACTCTATACCCTAGCTTACGCAACTCCTCTACAATGACGTGTACGTATCTTAGAAACAGCTCTTCATCTTCAACAAAGGGTCTATATACAGCCAGGTCACTCCTCTCGTTAACTATCTTCCTAGCAATATCACGAATCGTAGCAATGTTTTTACCTACTATCAGTATCCACCTGTTCAGTACCTTCATAGCCTTCCCACGTATTATTACAGTTGCACGCCCATTGATCTCCGTAAGGTACTTAGCAACGTCGCTAGGATTGCCTAGCGTTGCACCGAGAACTGCGATTCTGGGTCTCTTCCGAGCTATGAAGCGTACTATGAGCTCGATGAGCACTAGTAGTAGCGTAGCCCTAGAAGAGCCGTAAAAATCTATCTCATCTACGACTATGAGGTCTACATCCCTTATGAACTCGCTTAACCACGACGTTCCTCGTGTAGCAAATCTCTTGAAATCCGCCATGAGGAACGCTGGATTGGTAACCACTATAAGAGCTCTTGACAGCTCTTCACCGAGCTTAGCTCTTGCACGTACGCCAAACCTCTTATTATACTCATCGACTATCGATGCATCTACTTTAAGGACCTCATAACCTCCCAAAGCCTTGACGTAGCTCTTAAGTCTATCGAACTGATCCTCAGCAAGAGCAAGGGTTGGGTATATTGCTAAAGTTCGAGCTCTGTGACGAAGTGTATACAAAGCCCAACTCTCGGTCTTTCCTGAACCCGTTCCAGCAATCAGTATTACATTCTTCCCTTCTTCAAGAGCTCTTAAAGCTTCTAGCTGATGCTTATAGAGATAGCATTTCGCTACCTCGCGAGCGCGTGAAGGGCCACGTTCAAGCTCTGGAACTATGTCTAGGAACCTGTATTGAGATAGCTCCGGTTGCTGAGGTTCCTCTTCTATCGCTATATACGCATAGCCTTCGCGATCCAGTAATCTTCGAGTATCGTTAACTCGCAACATGGGCTTAGAGCCTTGTAACCTCTACACCTTTACCACGAGCTATCTCCTCAATAACTCTTCGATAAGCACTCTTAATCTTCTCGATAACTACCTGATCCCTATCGGGAGTTCTGTCAATGACTAGACTACAGGCTCTAGCTAGATCCTCAGGACTTAGATCCTTCAATACGTAGGATGCCAATATATGGCCATAGCATTCACCATACTTCAACGCCCTATGTGTGAACACAGGTGCGTAGTGAGGACCTCCAAAACCCACAGAGACTTTACAGGGTTTTCCACGAGTATTTGCAAGCTCCTCAAGAGCTATCCTTACACCCTCCGCTAATACCCTATGCGCTTCCTCTAAATGCCACTCTCTTTCGGAGCTTCCAATCTCAACAAATGTTATGGGCTTAAGAAGCGATGTAGGTCCATGGTGTGTAACCTCATAGCATACCTCAAAGTTGTTGAGTTTAGAGCTTTCTCTAAGCTCTTTAAGTGCTTTCAAAGCATACCACATAAATATTGGGTTTGCTAATGGCACCTCCCAGGGGCTACCACCTGCATCAGCTCGATGCCATGGGTTTCCTGGGGTGTGGACTGTTAGCGACGGTATTGCCGATCTAGCGCTATGTCTTGAGAGTACGATATAAAACTCTATCTCGCTAGGCATCACAGTGTCCAGAAATTCGAGGTAGAGAACATCTTCATGGAACCCAGCGATATACGCTACGAACCCGCTTCCTAAACATCGAAGACCTCTAACAGCTCTGTCAATCCTAACCTCGTTACACCTTAACATGGATACCAACTTCTCTGCAGCACCTCTACCTGCAGCATCGTTGATTGAGTATGCGATCCCCACTATCAACGTTATAACCAGATACTACACCACTACTTCTAGCCAAAGCTATAAGCACAGCTGGGGTCGTACGTTGGGGTTCAGCGAGGACATACTGTCAGATATAGAGTTGCTCCTTGCAAAAGCGGGGTACAAGCGTATAGATGGCATAGTTGGAAAGGCTGTAGCTCTCTATAGGATGAAGAATATTCCTCTCAACCACATACTAGCAGAGGTACTTCTAGCTCATTACCTAGCCTCACAAGGTTATGACGCTGTAGATATAGAGCACACTGTCGGTAGTGCTAAATGCGATGTGTATGCCTACCAGAAGAGGGTGGCTCATTGCATTGAGATCGAGTTTGGCTTTGTACCACCAAAACATATCCTGAACAGCTATGAGTATGCGCTAGCTCGGCACATAAAGAAGGCTGTTCAGCTTCGTAAGAATGGGGTAACGCTTATATCGTTTGCATACCCGAGAAACTACGTGCCTCCAATCCCTTTAGAGCTGTTGAGACCTCCATCTCTGCGCTCGGTGGATAGGCTACATAGACTGATAGCATTAGTTCGGAAGTATGCACCTCTAGATGAAGAGGAAGAGAAGGTTCTTGCCCAGCTTCAAATACATAGCGTGTTCATATTTGATTTCACTACTGCTCGTGTAGTCAGGCTCATACCTCAAACTGTAGAAATGCTCATAACCCTATACGAATCGTTCTTAACTTGGTGATGAGCGGGCTATATGCATGAGCTTAAGCTATGATGAAGCCGCGATCGTCTGAGCTCAGCATAGCGCTCGATAGTCGTTATCGTAATCAACACGTTGAAAACATATCCACACCTCAGTAGAACGACCTTGGAACACCCTGCTCAAATATCTGATAGAATATCTGTCTAAGCTTAGCATAGTCCTTCACCCTTTCACGATGTACGTACAGTCTAATTACTGCTACGCTTCGCGGTATGTGAAACCATGTTAATTCGATTACACGTCTGCTATAGATATGTTCCGTGAGGTCCCTAACGTAGATAATCTCGTCGCTTAACATGGGATTCAATGGGAGTTTCGGTGTATCGATGAAGAAGTCTACCTCTGGCCTAAGCTCTATACCGCTTTTCCTCATCTGCTCTACTATCTCATTCTCAAGATAGCTCTTACTCATTGAAAATAGGGTCTCTAGAGCTCTAACGGCATCTGGTAACACTATTCTGTGCTCCGCTATAGCTTTGTATGGAATGTACCGCGATAAGAAACTACGTACTTCAGGTAGCTCTCGAACTCGATCGTTGAGTAGTATTGAGTAGTCGTCTAGCGTTAGGTATACATCGAGATTGCTTACGGCGTTATCGAAGTCGATCAGCTTACTCTCATCGATTTTCTTGAGTATATCGCCAACGAACTTGGTAGCGGCTCTCACAGTCTTATGATAGTAGACCGTTGAGAACATGAGTAGCCGAGCTATCAATAGCTGGTCTAGTACTTCTAGGGCTCTGGAGTCGAGTACGAGCTTATCGTTTTCGATGTAGGTATAGTGAGCGAGTCTTTGCCAGTCAATACCACTACCATAACCAGCACCAGTATAGTAGGAATCCCTAAGCAGATAGTCTATGATGTCCGAGCTAAAAGCGCCCTTGATAATGTAGAAGAGTGCACGCTCGCTAGCGCCCTCTGTGATGGTGGATGTGAATGGCCAGTCGTCTACCGATGTAGCGCGTAGAGCTCGCGATACCTGCTTAACGCTATAACCATACTCAGACACTATAGCCTCCACAGCACTGGTAACAGGTTCATAACTTTCGACCAGTTTGCTACTCATATCTTCGTGGGTGACACCCCTAGGTATCAGCACATAGTCTTCAAATGTGTGACTGTAGGGCCCGTGACCAATATCGTGAAGCAGCGCTATGAGTCTCATCAACACCACGTATCTCTCAATATCATCTATGCGCACAGCAAGCTTCTTCAGTATCTCCGTAACGAATACCTCAGCTACATGTGCAACACCTAGAGAGTGGCTAAACCTCGTATGTACAGCACCAGGGTAGACGAGATCGGCTGCTGATAGCTGCTTTAACCTACGTAATCTCTGAAAAGCGATACTATCGACTAGCGGGAGCTCATGGCGATACACCTTCACATACCCGTAGATCGGGTCCTTAACCACCTTGTATCTCGATAGCGATACCGCCTTTCGGGACTCCATAGCACATTACCTCTCGTGAACCTCTATCGTAGTCTCCTAGATATAGGTTGGGAATGAGGTCAACCCTTATCGAGTTGAGTTAATTAGCTCGTGTATAACAACACTGAGTTATCATCTAGATGGGTAAGGAGGTGGGATATTGAGCTATCTCACCATTACAGCTAGAGACATCGAAGCCCTGGTCAAGGCTGTTAAGCTAGGTGAAGAGATTAAGCCTAGTCAGCAGGCAAAGCGAGACGTATTCAGTGAGTATGGTATTGTGGGTACGTATAAGGATCGTGTACTTACAGCGATATTCTACGACATATGGAAGAGAGTGGGGCTTATAGATAGAATTGCAGCTGAGCTGACAGGTGTTCACAATGTGGCAATACTAGATCCATGGCTTCGCGCAGCTCTTCGAGTAGCTATAGAACTGCTACTCTTTGAAAGACATTTAAAGAGTAGTGCAAAGGATTCAAGGGATTTGATCATTAGCTATCTTAAGGGTAGGGTTGCCAAGCTGCTCTCAGAACAAACACATCCGTATGTGGGTATGTTCTTCTGGGAGCTTGTCGATAGAATAGCTCAGTACAAGATAGAGCCTAAGGATTTGATAGAGAAGTGGGAGTATCGATACCTTGTGTCTAGGACTATTATCGAGAGGGTGATTAACCTTATCGGAAAGAATGAGACGAAGCAGTTACTACGAACGTTTAATCGTGTACCTCCGATATCCGTAAGGGTCAACATATTGAAGGCTAGTGTAGAGGAGGTCATTGAGGAGCTGCGTAAGGAGGGTATAGAAG
>DQTV01000001.1 GCA_015662595.1 Ignisphaera aggregans | reverse complement strand
TGAAACCCTAGCTCCCCTGGTCAACACGCTCTTCACCATGTTGAGGGGAGAGCTTAACTTCAACTTTGCTTCGCTTTTCAACACATCTTGTGATTATGCTTTTAGCTATACCAAGAGCTGCATAGAGAAGTAGTGCAAAGACTATGATTAAGGGTACGTTGATACTGAGGAAAGTAAAGCCATTACATTTCTGTGGTACTGAACAGCGTTCTAAGACTATGAAGGGTGCGACCAGCATGTACTCCACATCTCTTAACTTCGATAATTCAGCTAAGTTACCCAGTATTGCTGAGAGGCTAAGATCAATCAGTGCAAGGTCTGTAATAACCCGCGAGAGCTTACCTCGAACTACATCTCGTAGTACGAAAAGCGCTAGAGCTATGTAGAGAAGGAGAGTGCTTAGCCTATTCAGAAGTAATACCAGGGAAGTAGACATAGCTGGGGTTATGCGCATCACGTACATGGCGTATATCGTCAGTGTCATTGAGAGGAGCAGTAAGTGCTTAGCCACACCGTTCAGCAAAGGCTCACGCACTTCATCGGCTTTCTCCTCCGAGCCGGTCCACTTCATCACATCAGTAAAGGGGGAGGCTTCCACATCTCTTTCGGGTGGGGACAGCAGCTCATCACCGCGTACTGTCTTGGTAGGGACTTGGTTGAAAAGCTTTAGTTTCCATGCTAAGCTCTTGAAGAAGTCTGGATAGGAACTCCCTAACAAATTTGTGTCTCTCATAAGCGATTCTCTTCGCTTCATCGGTATGCATAGTGTCTACCAGGTTGAGTATCTTGGAGTAGAAATGCTGAATACTGTCCTCGATCGATCTACCCTTCTCACCACTATACGCAAATACTCGAGCTACGCCAACTGCTCCTAGAGCGTCCAGCTTGTCGGCATCGCTCAGGATCTTAGCCTCGATACTCACCGCTTCCACACGGCTTGTATAGCTATGGGCTAGAATAGCATTTACGACCATGTCTATCTTATCGCGTGGATAGCCCGCTAGCTCTAACAGTATCCGTGCTATCTCAGCACTACGCTCAGCATGGTTAGTCTCTGTGGAGAGACGACCAATATCGTGTAGTAAGGCAGCAAGCTCAAGCACTTCCCTATCTACAGGCTCACGAACCTTCTCAGCTATGGTTAAAGCGAGATCGCGAACCCTTAGTACGTGGTCGACACCATGGCAAGGGTTGGGGGGCATTATGAGCTTGATCAGTCTCTCAATTAGTTCAACTAACTTTGTCCTCTCACCCACAAGCATCTTCGTATCCTATCCTAATGCCTGAACACGGTTGGGGATGGGGGTTACTGAGTTTAGAAGCGTGTTAGGAACCCGTGGAGACGAAGTGGGCCCGCGGGGATTTGAACCCCGGACCACCCGGTTATGAGCCGGGCGCTCTACCGGGCTGAGCTACGGGCCCACACCGTAATGTTTGGTTCTCTAGCGCCGCCTTATAGTCTTTATTCTCTTACCTGAAGTCCTTCTAGATGAGCTTCCTCTCGCACTCTCTTTACCTATGAGTATGTGGGCTATATAGCTTCGCCACGATTTGAAAACTCTTCCACATCTACGACATACATACACCACTGCTTGTCACCCACTGTGTTTAGAACTAATAAAAGGTGTCAACGTACGTCGTTGCGAGTACGTATTTAAGAGTTTAATTGTTAGTATAGCTGTGAGTGAGTGTAGCTATGATAAAGATTGTAGTCTTGCGTGAGGTAAGAGCAAAGGATGCTATTGCGGTAAGCGGATTTCCCGGAATGGGGCTCGTTGGCAAGACTGTAGCAGACTTCTTCATAAAGACTCTGAATGCAAAGCCTGTGGCTAGGATATACAGCACTAAGTTTCCAGCACAACTAGTTATCCGCTCAAACGCTATTGCTGATCTGAATCGCGTTGACATATACTTTGCTAATCACAACGGTAGACCCCTCTTCATTGTGACAAGCGATACGCAGCCCATACACGATGAGGATCAACATGAGCTGAGCTATCGTGTAGCTGAGTACCTAGCTAACTGTGGTGTACGTGAGCTCATAGCAACAGCGGCCTTTGTAACCGAGGTTATTGTAGAGAAGAGGCGTGTATTTGTTACGGGTAGCAATGAGCACGTGATGAAGAAGTATATCGATGCTGGTGCAGAACCGCTAAATGAGGGAATGGTAACGGGTATGAATGGTGTAATTGTTGGCTGGGCAGCAGCTTTTGATATAGAGGCTGTGTGTCTCTTAGGAGAGACGTGGCGAAGCATTGTGGAGCTCAACTATGTTGACTACGGCGCTGCTAAGACAATCGTTGATCTCATAGCGAAGGTCTGGAATATGAAGCTCGAAACTCTAGAACTTATGCAGCACTCTCAACGTGTTGAGGCTGAGGTACGTCAGCTCGTTCGGACATATCTGAAGCATCTTAGTGAAAAAGAGGAGAGGGAAGAGCGTAAATCCTCTTACTACATAACATAGCTTATCGAGGAGCACTACGATTCTAGTATTCTATGGAGCTCCTTACCCTATCCTCCAATGCTGTTACAAGGTTTTTGTACTTCGATATACTATGCGTAGTCATCGGATCTACACCGCGCATCTTAGCTATTCTCACGCTAGCTAGCCCAGCTACAAGAGATCCGTATAGATATCTAGCTAGTAGTGAACGTCCTCGAAGCTTTAGCTCTGTTACTTCAAATCCACGCTCCTGAAGATACTCAGCGTAGAAGCTAAGCAACGCACGTTCATACTCAATATCGGACTCGATGATTAGAGCCCTATCACTGACCACGGCGGCCTCCCAACCAACTATGTCGTTATGGAAAAGCTCTGGAGCGATCTCAACTTTTGCAGGCATCTTCGCATTTTCGTTAAGCTCGTTCTTAACCCTAGTAGCTAGGGCGTTGTAACGCGTCGTAGCTACGATGAGGGGTAGGCGAGCTCTTTGTAGATACGAGGCTATGTATATCGAATCGCTCTTCGCAGTCTCTACATCCCTCAGAACTTCAATACCCTCATTTACATCGCTCTTCTCAACCAGCTTAACATCGCATGCCTCTAGAAGAGCTAGCGATGCGTATAGCAGTATCGGGAGGGCTGCTCGAGGTACAAGACCTCTACGTACTTGTATATAGGGCAAACGCTTCTCTTTCGCTATTTCAAGCAGCTTACCATTGGAAGCAACTACGCCAACCATATCAGTTCTACGTAGAGCCTGTTCTAGGGACAGTATCGTTTCTCGAGTATTTCCGGAGTAGCTTATTGCGAGGACTGCGGTAGAGTCATCGATCAAAGTCTTAGGTGTGTAGAAGTCTTTCCATACGAAGACGGGTATAGAGCCGGTGCTGTTGGCTATGATCGCGATCATGTCTCCCGCGATAGCGCTACCACCCATACCCACAACGACAATTCTATGAGCTTTACCAAAGCTTCTGGGATTCTCAACCTCGTATCTAAGAGCCTCATTAGCGAAGTTATACCAGTTGAGGTATAGCTCCTCCAAACGTAAACACCGTGGAGGAACTAAAGAAACAAACACCCTAATTTACGTTAGTACGCAGAACAGATCAGTAGCGATGATGAGTTTTTCGGGGACGTGATCTGTGATGACGCGGTTACCCACTGAGCTCAGATAAGGCTTTATACTCTAAGCACTGCGAGGAGTAGCCTGGGGGTTGAACGTGCCGATATTCGTAAGCGATGAGCAGAAGTTCCTAGAGATTGCTAAGAGAGCTCGCGAATGTAGGATTAAAAAGATTGAGAAGAAGGGTATAGTGAAGATAAAGGCTAGAACCAAGAGATACCTCTACACGTTTATAATACCCCTCGAAAAGCTTGAGGAGTTCAGTAAGAAGCTGCAATGCAGTAAGATAGTCGAGGTATAACGGTTATCTATCACCACCTCGCTAAGTCTATGACATAGTGATGAGTTATTACCCCGACTGACCTTGTGATGATGGCTGGCGCTCCTGAACTCTATAGGTGTAGACAATGCTATTCAGTGTTGCCTGCCTATCTCTATAAATCTCTACGTGGATAACGCTGTAGCTAGACTTATCAATCTCAACCGTTATAGCGTTTGAAGGACATACGACAACGCATCCAAAACAAGCTATGCACTTGCTATTTATCGGTCTAGGTAACCCATCCACAACCTCGAGAGCGTGAACAGGACATAGCTCTACACAGCGTTTACAGCCGTTACATCTGTTGTAGTCAATACGTACAATCCCCCTAATACCCACTGTACATACCCTCCAAATCCAAAGAGCGATTTCACGTACTTAAGGGTAACAACGCTATTTTTAGAGTGGCACGGGCCTTGGACTCTTGGGGTGAGATATGTGGTACTTCGACGATCTAGAAAGTCTAGGGATGTGTTTGAATTGCTAGCACAGCATATTGAGCTTGGTGTAAAAGCTTGTGAGAAGGTGATTGAGGAGCTTACGTCTAGAGATGAAAGGCATCGGATAGAGAGCTTAGCAGCTGAGGTAGACGCTCTTGAAAAGCATGGTGATGAACTTGCTGCTGAGGTAACTCGAATGCTGGTACACAGCTCAATACCGCTCACTATGTATGGCGATATGCATAAGCTCATAGATATGATCGACGATATCCTAGACGAGCTCTACTTTATTGCACAGGAGATTAATCGTGGAAGAAGAGCCAACCTTGACTCCAACACCATAGTGGTGGAGATATACCAGAATCTTGCCTCGATGATGGCGGTCGCTAAGCTTGCGGTAGAGAAGTTGAGAGATCTTATGAGCATAGCGATGGAGGACGTTGACAAAGCTAAGGCTCTTGGTCGAGAGGTTGACAGACTTGAGGACCGTGTAGACGAGCTTAGGAACGGCATAATCGATAAGATATATTCCCTGCGCGAAAAGCTTGATTCTTTAGCTATCTACCACCTGATAGAGCTTACTAAGGCTATTGATCGTGTTGTAGACTCATGTAAAGACTCAGCGCACCTTGCTTTAAGCATTGTAGCTACGGTGTTTGGCTAAGAAGCTCGAGGTTGTTCATGGATATGGATACGACCTACACCATCACGCTTGTAGCGCTGATGGCTATTGCAGCAGCTAGCCATACTGGGATATGTGTTGGGATCCCCGTTGGTAGCGGGTTGATTGGTAGGAGGGAAGCGGTGTTACTGTACATTGTCGCAGCTCTTACTGGTGCGATACTGCAGGGAAAGCTTATGGCTAAAGCGGTGTTAGCCCCCTCACTATGCGCTGTACTCACAACGACTGCGATAAGTACACTGCCAGCCGTCTTGGGGATTCCGCTATCGATAAACTTTGCACTGTACACTTCGCAGATAGGATGCAATAGCTTAGTGGGTATCGACGCTCTTCTACACTCTGTAATGACATGGATTGCGATAACTGTGATGATTGCCTTCGTAACTTACAGTCTAGAGAAATCCATTTTGAGTAGTTTGGTATCGCGATGTAGATCGCCGAGGAGGGTACTGTCTTGGTTTAGGATGTTCATGGTGTTGCTGGGGATGTTCATGAGCTTCGTTGTAGGTGCGAACACATTTGGATATCTCTTCATGTTCACAACCAGCGCTGTACAGCAACTCCTTCTATGCATAGCCTTCATATGTAGTGCAGCGATATTCTCATCGAGATCCATTATGCGCGTAGCATTCTCATTCTATAGAATCAGGTTCACACAGGCCCTCTCATCGCTTATAGTGGTCATAGCGTTCATAGAGATAGCGACCTGGTTTAGCATTCCATTCTCTGCTTCACTTGCTGTTGCATCAGCTCTATACGCAGCTGGTCATGCATCGACATTCCATATCATAAGCACGAAGAGCTTTCTGTACTTCGTAACTGCGCAGTTTCTATCCATACCAACAGCGCTATTCTTAGGATCAATACTCAGCCTTGCAATAACCTCCTAAACACTTCGTTTGTATAGGTACCAGATCTGTTATACACTTATTTACTTACCATAGAGCTAGATCGCTAGGTAACGAACACCCTCCTCAGTTCTACAGTTCTAGATATACTTAAAAGGTAGTATCATAGTATTTCTAGTGCTGGCATAGGTGAACCAGTTAATGAATCTACGAAGAATAAGTCCCATGATAGCCTCCACAGCATTAACTGCACCATCTCTACATGTTGATATGCCTAAGCTTCCACTAATCGATAGATCGCTAGCTCGTAAAGTGATCAACGCTTATGTTGATGAGGCGTCTAAGCTGATTAGAAGCGTTGGTATTGAGCCAGTACCCATAGAGAAGCTGGCCGAGGATAGCTATATTATGTGTAGTGATCCAGAGACCCTTCTATACATAGGCAGGTTTAGTGGTGGGATTGTGCCTTCGGACGCGATATCGAAAGCCATGGATATGTGCTGTGAAAGAGCTGTTATGAGTTTACATACACACCCCATACCGCTACACATACCCACTCCCGAAGACATTATCAGTTCTGAAATGCTTGGTCTAGGGATAGAGTGCGTACTGTGTAGATTCGATAACCGATATGCAAGAGCACTATGTGTTAAACCTAAGAGAGCTTGGTATAGAGTTGTAAGGGCTTCGGAGATGATACTGGAGAAGATCTTCGAGAGCATATCTAGGTATGTTGTTGTGGATCGCGATGGCCATCTACTACTCCTACCTTACCCATCTATAGAGGAAGCGAAAGCAATTGAAGAGATGTTCATAGTTAGTGTGCAGAGCGAAGCTGAGGTGCTGGTCCTAGAAATTGATCTGTT
>DQTV01000060.1 GCA_015662595.1 Ignisphaera aggregans | reverse complement strand
TCTATCTAGAAAAGCTCCTACAGCATCTCTAAGAATGGCTTTGCTTGCTATGGCTATAGAGAAGAGCTGTGCTGTTGAGATTCTCCGCACTATTGTTAGGGCTTTGGATAGGTACGAGAGCTTAGCGATGTTAGGTGAGAGGCTTCGAAAAATGAGTGAAGAGGAGGCTAGTCGAGAGGATCTAGAGCATATGCTAACCAAGTTAGTAGAGCTCGAGTCTTATCAAAGAGAAGTACCTAGACTTCTAAGCACGTTTATACAGAGCGTTGATCTAGAGATCGTTAAGGACATACTTTCCACCTTAGAAAAAGAGGAAGAGCGTATACATAGCAAGTTGAAGCAGCTTATCGAGAGTATAAAGCTTGAGCTAGGAAGGAGTGGTGGAGGCGAAACGAAATCGAGGTGAACGATATCACCGCTCATCGTATAGCCCTAATTTTTGAGCTAAGAACCTTCTCCCAATCTATGAGCATCATTATGAGCAGTATCACCACTAACGCGATTACTGAGCCTACGAACACTACATCGATACCAACACCACTTTCCACAAAGTAGCTGCCTATAGCTGTACCTGAGTAGGCTACTAGGTACATCATCAAGATCTTGCCGCATATCGAGACAGATAGAGCTTTCCATAGACTGTAGCGAAGTGCTCCAAGAACTATGAACAGTATGTCGTCTGGTAGAGGGGTTAGGGCAAACATGAATATTACTAGGGGTAGCCATACCCTACCCCTCCTCTCTAAGAACTTTATCAACGCCTCTACTCTGCCGTAGTACTTAGTGCTCTCGATAGCCTTGGAGAAGAACCTACCTACGATCCACCCCGTAAACTCCCCTACTCCAGAGCCGCCTCCTCCAGCAAGTGCTACGTATAGTGGGTTTAGGTTTCCAGCTATGGTTAGCGTAAACACTATAGCTACGTAGGGAATGGGTATGAGTACGCTTGAAGCGCCTACAAAGGACACCAGAAATATAGCGAGGTACCCAGGTAGACCGCTGATACTGTGTATCACTACGTCCTTAACTAGGTACAGGACTACGCTTAGAGTAAGGAATGCAGCTATACCACAGAAGTTCGTAGTTATACCCTTACCCAGCCTTCGTCACCGTAGATACTGGTAATGGACAAAGCCCCGTATTAGACATTAGGTGTAGGGATAAAAAGAGGCTATGAGTTAAGGGCCTGAGCGTTACTTGAAACCTGGTGGTCTGACCTTCAGAACCTCCTTATTTACGAGTGTTGGTGGTTCTCTACCCTCGTAGAACGCTATTAGGTTCTCGGCTACAAGCTCGGCCATAGCGTGTCTAGCCTCATACGTTGCGCTACCTATGTGTGGCACTAAGACAACGTTCTTAAACGCCATCAGTGGGTGGTTTGGATCTATAGGCTCTTGCTCAAATACGTCTAGTGCAGCACCTGCAATCCACCCCTCTCTCAACGCTTTGACAAGCGCCTCGGTGTCTATCACAGCTCCACGAGCAGTGTTTATCAGCAGTGCACTGCGCTTCATCTTCTTAAGCCTCTCCTCGTTTATCATATGGTAAGTCTCCTTCGTTAGCGGAACGTGTATCGTAACTATATCGGCCTCCTGTAGTAGCTGATCTAGATCGCGATACTCAATACCTAGAGCTTTCTCAAGATCTTCCCTCCTAACGATGTCGTAGTATATCACCCTCATCCCAAAGCCCTTGACAGCTATCTCAGCAACTCTAGAACCTATCCTACCAAGACCTATAACACCTAGGGTCTTACCCTTCAACTCAACTCCTAGCAACATTAGCGGGTGCCAACCAGTCTTCAACCTATACCATTCACCCCACCTAACAAAGTGATCAGCTTCAACAATTCTTCGAGCTAGAGCTAGGATCAGAGCCCATGTAAGCTCAGCTGTAGCCTCCGTAAGAACACCGGGTGTATTCGTAATGTATATACCTAGCCTTGTAGCACACTCAACATCGATATTATCGTAACCCACTGCATACTGGGCTATGATCCTCAACCTCTTTGCTTGCTGAAGTAGGTTACAGTCAATTCTATCAGTTAGAAGTGTGACCATGGCATCCACTTCTCTAGCCTTATTGAGAATCACTTCGTATGGTGGAGGCTGATAGCGATCCCATACCTCTACATCGTAGTACTTACAAAGCTTATCAATAACATCCGGAAACAGCTCTCTAGTTATGAAGAGCTTGGGCTTCACAATGCCACCTCAGCCACAGATCGACTTTGCTGAATATTAAACTCTTAGAACATAATGCTAAGAATGTTGATACCCATACATAACAGTAGGTCAACATGTTATGAGCGGTATAGTCCGTAGCTAAACACCGCTATGTTTGGTGAATGCCGAGCTTGTGAGGGTCGCTACGGCCATGAGCTGGTATGTGTAGGGCGTGGTTCACGAAAAAGCTCACGATTTTAAGCGTTCTGAGGATACGGTGTTTGGCTGAGGTTATGGAGAGTGAGCATAGTGTTGATCTGAGGTACGGTGTGGATGAGTATAGGTATTTCTTTACCGTCTATGCTGAGAATATAGACGGCGATTTCAGGACGAGGATAAGGTTTTCTACAGGTCACGAAGCGGTAGTTGATGAACCTGTGGAGTTTGGTGGTAGTAACGCTGGTCCCAACCCTATAGAGATGTTATTAGCTTCGTTAGCAAGCTGCTTCGTAATATCCATACTGATCCACGCTAAGAGATTTGGAGTGTCTATAGATAGAGTTGAGGTCTATGTACGTGGATGGTTTGATATACGGGGTTTTCTAGGCATCGATAGTAGTAAGCGGGGTATGGAGCTAATCACGCTTAGGGCTAGGATTGAGAGCGGAGCTGAGTGTGAGAAGCTGAAGAAGGTTGTTGATAGAGCTTTAAGGGGATGGGTTGTAGGGTCTACGCTCGCTAAGAGTGGTGTTCTGAAGATCTCGTTGAGCATACCCCGATGCGTAGATAGCCTATCGATAGATCTGAGCTAGCGTTAGGCTAGGGCTATATCCGCACATAGCTCTGGTGGTAATGCCTGTTTTATAGTCTCAACGATTTTCTTAGCCGCTTGCTCAAGCTCTTTCCTCTCATCATCTGTCAGCTCAAGCTCGATGATCTTCTCAATACCTCGCCTCCCGATTACAGCAGGTACTGCTAACGGAATTCCTCTATACCCATACTCACCATCGAGTATCGCTGTCACTGGATAGACCCTCTTCTCATCCCTCAAAACAGCTCTAACAAGCATAGCTACACCAACACCAGGTGCATGTGTAGAGCTATAGCCTCGAAGTCTGATGATCTCAGCTCCTAGACCACGAACAGTACGCCTTATCTCCTCCATATCCTCTGAGCTTAGTAAGGCTATCACGGGCGTACCATCGACATAGCTATAGCGGAACATACACACCATAGCTTCACCATGCTCACCCATAACCAGGGCGCTCACCTTCGATACTCTTACACCAAGCTTCTTAGCGATTACGGATCGCATTCTCGCAGAGTCGAGCATAGAGCCAAAGCCCATGACGCGCTCTCGCTCAAAACCTGTGGCTTTCCACGCTATGAAGGTTAGAGCGTCGACTGGGTTCGTAACGATGATGACCACGGCCTTAGGACAATACTCAGATATACTTTTACAAATGTTATACACTATACCTGCGTTCGAGTAGATAAGCTGCTCTCTAGTCATCCCAGGACTTCTAGGAATACCAGCGCTGATCACAACAACATCACTTCCAGACATATCGCGATAGTCTGTAGAGGGCTTAACATCTCTGTCTATCCCTAGCATAGCTACCATGTGTGTTAGGTCTAGGGCTTCACCACGAACCTTGTTAGGGTCTATATCTATCAGCACAACATCAGCTAGATCGTTTATCAAGATATGCTTAGCGATTTCAGTACCCACTCTTCCAGAACCAACGATTGTTACGAGAGGCACGATTTCAACCTACCTCGACTTCGATTCAGTGCTCGCGAGAAGTTGCTTGATGATCTCAGCTATGAGCTTCTGTAGAGAAGCTTCGACAGACTCCTTCTTTATCGGCAACTCAACCTTTTCTCCACGTAGATGCTTATTTGCACGCTCTTCAAAACCCTCTAGAATAAGCTTAAGCTCAAACTCATATAGAACGCCCTCGTACTTCTCATCGTACACTCTCTTACCACCCTTAACGTATGTGATGACGGTTGTTGGTGAAGCATGGACGTCATACTTTCTGAAAGAGTTTGACGCAGCTTCAGACTTGCATTCACGTGCAAACCAGTCACATAGAACTACAACGAATTTGTGGTTATGATGCTCTTTACTCCACTTTCTTACGAATGGAAACCATATAGTGTCGTACTTTCTACACGCTGGACACTTGGTGTTGTCGAAGTATATCACGTACACACCGTCTTCACTAGGCTCAAAAGCATCTCCATCGCTTCTCACAAGCATCCACAAATCTCTATTCCTATCATATATGTAGATACCGTGTGGACACTTCGTATCTACCTCTTTCACATATCTCATCGCTGAGTTTACCCCATACTCCATCTGCAAAACCC
>DQTV01000038.1 GCA_015662595.1 Ignisphaera aggregans | reverse complement strand
TTAGACTTGGAGTATCTACTAAATTCACGAAGTGTATCAGAAGATAGTTGCATAGCAGTGCTATCAAGGCTTGGAAAGGATAGCTTGCTAACAGTGTTGAGCTTCCTTCTCGGAATGTCTGAATTTGACATGAACAAGTATCGAGAGTTAGTACCGCTTCTCTATAAGTCGCCCAATGTACTGATATTGGCATCCTTATTAGCATTAAAGTATGGCATGGGAGCAATCCATACTCTAGCTACCAGACTATCGAAGCTGCTAATGTACATACTCACGGATACTAAAGATATTCAAAGTATTGAGTTCTTAGCTAAGAGGCTAAGTCTTAGAGTTGAACACTCTGATAAATGTCTTCATGAGAGCCTTCGATATATAGATAGCAAAGGCAATGTGATTCGAGTATGTTACCGCTATAGAATACGGGTTCCCGACTTTCTTACAGCTGCACATTCACTACTAACAGAACCTTCTTGGAAAATGATATCGTATCCCATAATCAGAGGTTATATCTATATCGAATCCGTAGAGACCATTATTCGATTGCTAGCTGAACACTATCGTCATATGCTAAGTCAGATACTTAGAAATGTGAAGGAGCAGTATGCGGACTATGTTCAGTCAATACTACAGCTGTACTCTACAAAATTGAACGAACTCGCTGAAGCGCTTAAACAGTTAGCAAGCGAATATGAACAGAGACATGATATAGAGGAGAGGTCAATTAGTAAACCGCAAGAGAGGAAACCTCTAGTATTAATGCCACGCCTTGAAACGCTTGAAGATATATTAAAACTTGCTGATGTTGCATATCCTCCTTGTATTAAAACGTTGATTAACTCACTACTTTCCGGCGAAAATCTTTCGCATCATCAGCGTTTTGCTATTGCTGCATTCTTGGTTAATATAGGTGCAAACCTCGATGCTATATTGGAGCTCTTTAAGCGAAGCCCAGACTTCAATGAAAAGATAGCTCGCTATCAGATAGAGCATATAGCAGGACTGCGGGGCTCAAAAAAGAAATACCTACCCTATAACTGTACCACAATGCGCAGTCTCGGAATATGTGTTGGTGACTGTGGTGTGAAGAATCCATTAACTTACTATTATAAGCGTATTAAGGAGTTGACTAGGAAAGGCCGCAGTAATTCTAAACCTTAGCTGCAAGGAAGTATTGGGCACGACCACCTGCACTCATAGTTATCTCTATGTTTAGCGGTGCCTCAGAACCAAATCTTATGTCAGCAACGCTACCCAGACGAAGAATATCAACTATCTTCGATAGGTACTCACTATCGAACGCGACCTCACAGCTCTTCTTTATACTTAAACTAATTAACGTTCCAGTTGTTGAAGAGAACCTGTACTGTGTCTTTTTCGTGTCGTAATCGTACATGACAATAGCCTCCTCACGCACTGAAACACCTATCGTATCAGTCAAGTTCGATAACTCTGAGATCGCGTTTCTTAAAGGACCAACCAGTACACTTCCCTCAACATCATATTCGACATTTAGCTCTGGTATTTCCTCACTAAGCACCTCGATATTCCTGAACTTGTATCTCCTCACACTAGTACCTTCAATAATTATTTCAACGTACTCTTCATTCGCTGCAATCGTTACTCTATCATTTTTCCTAAGATGCTTCAACACCTTAATGAGATTCCCAACAGATAGCCCTATGTTAGTTGGCTCGGATACCTGGAATTCTTGAAATGCTTCAGGAGGTAGGGTGACGGTAAGCATTGCGATTCTACCTGGATCCAAAGCCTTAAGCTTAAGCCCATCACTTTCTACGCGAAAAGACACCTCCTCAACAAGCTCTGCAACCGATTTGAGAATGTATGTGAACTCCTTAGCACTGGGATAAGAGAGCGTGACCTTGGGCTCTATCGTTAACTTAACGCTCATACTCACCCCAAAATATTTTTGCAGAACATACCTTATTAAACTATGAAGCGTAATTGAAAACAGAAACCATTAAGGTGATGAACCCGCGCCACTGATCAGTGATGAACCGTATGAGTGCTGAACAGTTTCGCTATTCTCTCTCAGAGTAAGAATTGCACTTTCCCTAAACACTTATTCATTTTCCCTAGCTCGTTAAAATCGCGGTGTTAATTGATGAAGTGTCCTATATGCTCATCTGATACCATAGTATGGGATTATTATCATGGCCAAGTAGTATGCACCAACTGTGGTACGGTTATCGATGTTGTGTACATAGAGTATCAGTACTCAGTTGCGGATAATATAGGACGCGGCCTACCTACGGTACGTGAAGGCATTGCGCGTAAGAAACAGAGGGAGCATAGTAGTAGACTGCGAAGCCAAAGTAGGGAGGTTAAGCTGTATGAGGTCTATGCTCGCCGTGCAAGGAAGGATGTCATAGTCAATTTCGAAGCTCTTAAGAAGAGGCTATATGGCGAAGGTAAGGAAAGAATCTATATTCATAAGTTTGAGCCAAAACTACGTGAGCAGATAAACCAAGATAAAGAATTACAGCAATTATTAGCGATCATAGATCGCGACCCCTTATTAGCCTCAAGAACCTTGCGTGGAAAGGTTGCTATAGCTCTCATGTTAAAGTATGTGCTGAATAACATGGAGCCAGACTTCGATGCAATATCAAAATTCACATCGCTAAGCCGTACACACGTACGTAGGCTCTATAAACAATTACATGATAGGCTCCATAGAATCGCCATGTATATTCGCGGCTCATGTATAAGACATTGATGCTTAGCCGATACACGATTTTTAATACACCTCAATGTATTGATGTAGCAAATATATATAGAAACGACACTGCCTTATCATAGAGTTTGGGGGCGTAGGTGATTATAGGCGTTGTAAGTGATAGCCATGACAACGTCTCGGCACTCCGTAAGGCGATCGAGATACTGAAACAACACGAGGTTGCGGTCTTAATACACTTAGGCGACATATCATCTCCTTTTACATTCAGATACATAGTTGAGTATCCTGGTAGGGTTGTAGTAGTTCTTGGCAATAACGATGGGGATAAAGCATTACTTAAAGAAATTGCCCTCAAGGCGGGTGCTATACTAAGGGAGGGCATGTTCGTGTTCTCGATTTCAGATCGTAAGCTACTTTTAATGCATGGATTTGGTAGCAAAGATAATACGCTTGAAATAGTCAACGCATTAGCCTCTTCTCAGAATTTCAATGCGGTATTATATGGACATACCCACGAAGTTGATCTACGTTACATAGGCAACACTCTAATACTTAACCCCGGGGAGATATGCGGATATTTATCTGGAAAACAGACACTGGCATTACTAGACTTAAGAACTATGAAGGCTAAGATTCTTGAAATCTCTTAGCTATGTTTCAATTCATTTTGTAATTCCTTAATTTCGTTCTTAAACTTCCATGAGAGAATGAGTTTCTTAGGATGATTAGCTCGCACTAAGTCTAAGCGTGAAATTGCTGTATTCATTGGTGCACACTTTAATTTATTGCTATCTCTATATGCCTCTGTTACTGTCTTTGATAGTACCTCAACGTATCTGTCTATTTCAAACTTTGGCTCACACTCTGTAAACTCTATCATTAACGCTTCATCAACTATTAAGGGGAAGTACATCATTGGTGCGTGAATACCGTAATCTAACATTCTTTTTGACACATCCTCAGCAGACACACCAGTATCCTTCTTTAACTGTGAAGCACTTAATACAGTCTCATGTTTTCTAGGTCGGAACGTATCGTGAGTGAGTCCGACTACCGATTGATGTTTGCTAAGCTTCTTGATAAAGTAGTTAGTGTTTAGTACACTCACTTCAGCAACCTCCCTAAGGCCCTCAGGCCCCAACATAGCTATGTAGACAAATGCCCTAATCAAGGCCGGTATGTTTCCATAGTATGCCCTAATAATGCCTATACACCTTCGACACTCATAATCCCAGTAATATTTAGTGCCATCGAACGCTATGAGGGGTCTAGGCAAGTACTCCACTAAAGCCCCCTTAGCACACACTACACCTCCACCAGGGCCTCCTCCGCCATGAGGTGCGCCAAACGTTTTATGTAGATTCAAATGCACTATGTCGAAGCCCATGTCACCAGGTCTCGCTATTCCAATAATACCGTTCAGGTTTGCTCCATCATAATAGAGAAGCCCCCCTGCACTGTGTACAATGTCTGCAATCTCTAATATTTTGTCCTCGAATACACCAAGAGTGTTAGGGTTTGTTAACATTAGCCCTGCAGTTCGCTCACTTACAACGCTTTTCAACGCCTCTAAGTCTAACGTTCCATATTGTGAAGTTGGAATCTTAATTATTTTGAACCCCGCCATAGCGGCGCTCGCAGGATTCGAACCGTGAGCACTATCAGGGATTAGCATCTCGTCCCGATGTTCTCCGCGATCCTCATGGAATTTCTTTATCATTAGCGCGCCAGCAAACTCACCCGCTGCTCCTGCAGGAGGCTGAAAAGAGCACTTGTCCATTCCTGTAATCTCTGCAAGCCAGCGCTCTAGCAAGTATAGTATCTCAAGCAGTCCTTGAACATATTCATCTAACTCTTCTGGATGCACTTCTTCAATATCAAGGACTCTTAAAGCTTCATTACACACCTTAGGATTGTACTTCATGGTGCAAGAGCCCAGCGGTACAGGCCCTACATCTACGCCATAGCTCTGTTGTGATAGTCGCACAAAATGTCGGACTACAATGGGTTCGCTCAGATTAGGAATGTCCACATTCAGGCGCATAATACCGCGCTTCATTACCTTATCTAAAAACTTCTCTTTATAATGCGCAAACTCTTCGTCAAAGGGTATCACTATGTGAGACTGCTTTAGACTTGGATATTCGAATATCAGTTTCTCATCCCATTTTGCTTGTCGCCACTCCAAGGCTACATCACCACCTGCTTTAGAGCATCAACAAGCGTATCTATATCTTCTTTACTATGAACTTCAGTAACACATATCGTAGCAATGTTACGCAATTCACTGTCATATCTACCCAAGTCACTGCAGCACAGTATACCACGTCTCCTTAATTCCTTGCTAACGGTTTCGCAATCCTTATTTAGAAACTTTATAGGTATCTTCATAAAGTACAAAGCATCAGTGAATAGCGGGGCTTGAAGTCTATCAACACTCCTTATCTTTTCCCTTAAATACTCTGTTCTAGCAGCAATGGATAGACTGAGCTTCCTAATACCATCACCACCTAGCCAAGTAACGTATATCAGAGCCGCGATTGCATTGAGTGCACTATTCGTAGTTATATTTGAAGTTGCGCGCTCTCTACGTATATGTTGTTCACGAGTTTGAAGGACTAGGGCAAAGCCTCGTTCACCTAAGTAAGATCTTGTCATACCTACTAACTTGCCCGGCATCTGCCTTATTAGATTCATATCACGACGCACTCCTAGGATGCCAAGCGTGGAGCCCCCATAGTAAAGCCCTAAGCCGAGCGGTTGACCTTCGCCAACCACAATGTCTGCCCCTAACTCCCCTGGAGGCTTTATTACTCCTAATGCCAGCGGATTTGCAAATACTATAAGCAAACCACCAATTCTATGCACCTCTTGCGCAAGTTCATACAGCCTATGCTCTACCACTCCAAATACATTGGGTACCTCTACTACAACTGCTGCTGTATCAGCATCAAGCTTACCACTTAGCTCTTCCATATTTACGCTTCCATCGTTTTCATCCCAACCAATATAATGCAACGATACTCCAATACCATAAGTCCATGTCTCAACAACTCTACGCTTTATAGGACTCACAGACCTTGCTATGACGATCTTTCTTCGCCTTGTAGCGCGTATAGCCATTCGTATAGCCTCAGCTAAAGCGGTTGAGCCATCGTACATAGAGGCGTTGACTACCTCAACACCATAAAGCTCAGCCATGACACTTTGATACTCAAAAAGTGCCTGGAGAATCCCCTGATTGATCTCGGGCTGATATGGTGTGTAAGCGGTATAGAACTCATTCCTAAGCATAAGTTCTTTAACAACAGCAGGCACAAAATGAATACACATCTCTATTCCAGTGAAGGGAGGGATTTTGGGATGCAATATCTTCTCGCGTTGCATCTTCAGAAAACGCAGGATCTCGTATTCGCTGAGATACCTACCGAAACCAACATGAAGAGGCTTTTTGAGTATGAGGTTTTCCGGTACATCCTTAAATAATTCCATTGTATCGTTGATACCGAGTTCGGAAAGCATGCTACGTTTAATCTCCGGATCACTATTGTAAATCCAGTAGTGAGGCATTACCTAACCCAGAGGAATCTCGTTTAATATGCTGTTAAACCTTTACGAATCTGGGTTCAAAGATGGAAACCCCCCTACTAGACGTTCATAAAAAGTTAGGTGCTAACTTAGGTCGCTTCGCCGACATTTTAACAGCGCTCGACTTTGGTAATCCGATGAATGAACATGTAGCTACAAGAACTTATGTTGCAGTGTTCGACGTTAGTCATATGGCTCGAATCATTGTTGAAGGTGCGGACTCTCCACGATTGTTAGATAATTTAATTCCTCGTAGCATATCGAAGTCTAAAGATGGCCATATGCTTGGCCCCACAGCATTTCTAAATGAGAAGGCGGGGTTCAAAGATGACGTTATGTTGTATCGCATCAGCCATAAACAGTGGCTCATAGTATGTAATGCCGTTAACCGTAGTAAAATACTACACTGGTTAGAACATCAAGCAGATGCACTTGGTATCAAGGACATTTCGATAGTAGATGTAACGTTTGAGACGGCGATGATAGCCATCCAAGGACCTCAAGCAGCATACGCATTGAAATCCCTAGGCCTTGAGCTAGAGACGCTTAATAAACTTCAGTTCGCCACGAATGTTCGTTATCGAGACTCAGTTATAGATATTGTAAGTAGAAGTGGTTGGACTGGTGAAGATGGGTTTGAAGCTATTGGGAAACCCGATGTGATAGCAAAATTATTCATGGACTTGGTAAATCAGGGAAAGGCAAAACCTGCAGGATTGATAGCTAGAGACATGCTAAGAATTGAAATGGGCTTTTGTCTATATGGCAGAGAGATTTCTGAGGACATCTCACCCATCGAGGCTCGATACTGGGTATTCGATTTAGATAAGAAGAGCTATTACATTGGGCGCGACGCGCTTTTACAAAAGCTTCGTAATGGTGTAGACATGATTAGGCTCGGAATTCGAATGAAGAAAGGCATCAGATTCATACCTAGGTATGGTGATAAAGTGTACATTCCCGAAAGTGATATAGAGATAGGGTATGTAACAAGCGGGACATTTTCACCTATCCTTCAGCGATCTATTGCCATGGCTTATATCCATACAAGGTACGCCATCCCAGGTCTAGAAATTGAGGTCTCTATTCGTGGGCAAAGATACCGTGGAAAGCTTATGGACTTTCCTTTTGTTAAACCAAAAACTTAGTTTAAAACTAAAGCTTTATAACTCGCACAAAATAGCGAGTAAACGGCATAGAGGTGGCCGCGGTAGCTCAGCCTGGTAGAGCGCGGGACTGTGGAACTCAATGTGCAGAGATCCCGAGGTCCCGGGTTCAAATCCCGGCCGCGGCCCTTCTTCCCAACACTGAACATTTCACTAACGCGGTATGGAGTAGTATTACGCTATAAACTACCATAGAGTTAAAAACGCTCAGTACCTATTAATGAAGTCCACGGGTATGTTATGGGGCGATCGAAATACACTAAATACAAAGCTGCAATTGAACGCTTAGGCTTTAGACAGTTGGACGTTTACCGGATGAAGGATAAGGAGATAATTCGATTACAGCGCATAGCTGATGGTAGGGTCTATGTCGTAGAGTTACCTAAGCGTAGAGATGAGCTAACAGTTGACGAATTCATTAAGTTGATCAAAGAGGCATTAGCTCGTAAATAACCAACTCAAAACCATGATAGAACAAGTGTGATAGTGTTTGTGCCCCGCATAACCGGTCCCTCTTCATTTTCATCCCCCATCCTAGGGTCTCTGAGGGATGTGAGATAGCGGGGCCAATTAGGCACTGCGTACTCAAGAATAAAAGTCTTTGGGTTCTTGAGATCGAGAAGCCATCAAAGTGGTGGGGCCGTTGGTAGCGGGGGGTGGATTTGAACCACCGACCTCGGGGTTATGAGCCCCGCGGGCTACCAGGCTGCCCTACCCCGCTATCTTACGGCCCCAACATGTATATTTAGATCTAGATGCTTATAGGCTTATCGTTGCTATAGAGAGACTTCATGTTGATGATATACCTTTTTAAATCTAGTTTTTGACTCAAACCTAGAGTACGTAGAGAGTTAGAATGGTGCGAGCATGAGCTCTACGACCCCCGAAACAGCTCATAAGGTGCTTGCTGAATCCCTAGGTCAAATAGTGTTAGTGAGGTTACGTGGAGGAAAATCACTTCGTGGTAGGCTAAAGAGTTATGATATGCATCTAAACATCGTACTTGACGACGCTGAAGAGGAGCTAGAGGATGGTACTCGACGAAGACTCGGTACTGTACTAATTCGAGGAGAGAACGTTGTTATGCTTTCTCCAATCCAGTAGAGCTTTAAAATAGTTGGATGGTTATAGGGGCGGGACCATGAAAGGAACTCCATCATTTGGTAAGATGAGTAAAAAGGTGACCCATATAAAATGTCGTCGTTGTGGAAGGGTAGCATTCAACGTCGCTAAGGGATACTGTGCTGCGTGTGGATTTGGCCGATCGAAGCGTATGCGTCGTTATAGTTGGCAGAACAAGAAGTGGAATAGAAAGAGAATCAAGTAAAGTGACTACTTCACCACCGAAACGTTAAAGCTCTAACCCTATACCCCGTACTTCTATACGTACGGGCCTATCCAATTCCGAGGTTGAGGTGCTAATCACAACCTCCGGAATAATGGATTTCACAACCTCTATAACTGTCATAGTGTGCAACGTCAGTTTCGACGCCGTCACCACGCTCTTACCCTTCGCCAATACCATCAAAGGCACTAACATGTCAGCTGCATGACGATCTACCGCGGCATTGCTCTCCAACTCTTCTATTAATTTCATAGCTGCTTCCTGACCAACTTGCTCAGCAGGTTTACCTTTTGCACCTAATGAATCCGCTCCCAGGATACTCTTCTCAGTTATTGCATACAATACTATTCCGCTTCCAGGCCCTAGATGAGGATCTTTGCTAGGATCATAGAACTCCACTTCGATGTCTATGGGAATTCTTAGGCGTTGATATAGGTAGTCATAGGCAGCTTTAGCTTGACGTTCAGCTACATGTTTTGGAAGCTTAACACAATGAGATCTGCCTTTAATTGTCTTTAATGCACCCCGCTCAGTTAGCTCGATAGAGTTTAGGCTATGCGTAGGCTCAACATATAGTCTTATGATACCACCACCACGTGGATAATGCCCTCTCCTAACCAGCTCTAACTCCATCTCCACACCGCATAAACGTGCTAATGGCATGAAGACATACCTTATATAGTCCACCGGAGGACTCCAAGGTACATCTGTTCCTCCACGTATCTCGATCGTTGACCTACATGGCAGATACGGTAGGACTGGAAGCAATGTTTGAAGAACAAGCGTTACGCTACCCGCTGTCCCAACATCGAATACAAACTCACCACACCGTAGATCCCTAGGCTCAAAATACAACGATGTTGAGCCTAGATACGCTCCTTCAACACGAGCATTCGTTAACGTAGCTATAGCCTTCACCCCCGTAAGATGTTGACGTTGAAGCCCAGGGTTACGACGCTTCGCTCTGATGTTAATTACCTTGATTGGCTTCTTTAATACGGCTGCTAAGCCCAGAGCTGTACGCAATATTTGCCCACCACCTTCACCTATAGAACCGTCTATAACGATCATGGTACTAATCCCTTCCACTGATTTCACGTAATCTCTCTACACCTCCTATCTCGTCTATTATTTTAGCTGCTGATGGTGGAACTAGGTTCCGCCATTCATCATTTCCTTCAATCATCATTAACCTTATTTTCGTTGAGTTATATTTCTCTCTATCATAGGGCGGCGGAATGAGGACTTCGTATCCTGCTTCTTTAAACAGTCTAACAACTAGAGGATTTCTAGCGATGGCGTATCTGAATGGAGGTACATACATCGCTACATACTTTGCCCATACAGCATTCAGCAGTATATCCGGTACCGGGATGATTAAAACACGTGACAGATCTATACCTGCATCACGTAGCGCCGCTCGTATCATCAATATTCTCTCACCTGCAGTGAACGGATTTGAAAGCGTATGGCTTTCCTGTGCAGAACCAACGACTATGATAAGTTCGTCCACTTTACTCAAAGCCCACTCTATAACCTTTACATGACCCCAATGAATGGGTTGAAAACGCCCTGGATACACACCTCGTCGATCCTGTACCATACACCGTCCCACAACGAGATGTCCCACAAACACTATAAATGTTAGGTAGGCTATTCCTATGGCTATTAATGCCAAGCCTTACTGTCTATACGCTCAAGCAGTAGCTCTAGGTACGACTTAGCAATGAAATTCTCTGGAACTTTCAACACTGTCACAAGCTTCTTAACCATGTCTAAGAACTCTTCCACACTACTCACGTTCTCTACCTCAATTTCAAGGAATGTGCCAAGTCCCTCAACATGATCAAGGAAGATCTTGTATGGACCATACCTATATACCTTACGTCGTTTACTTACTACATAATACCGAAACCCTAATTCTTTGAATATTTCTATAACCTTGGTTCCATCCTCAACACGTGTACTAATCTCCTTTCTAATCTTCATATTAGGTACCATTCTAGGGCCTTTAAATGTCAATTCCGAAATTCTTCTCTTTAATTGCTTGCTATGCACAAATCTAATTCTTAAGGCCATATCCTTGCTTTTAAGGTCTATACATGGATTGAGATCTACGTAGTAATCCTCCTCCTCTACTTCATCAATTAACGTTGCCCCTAAGTCCTTTAATCTTCGCTCAATTTCATCGATATCAGATACTGGTATCTTAACCTCGTACTCCATAGTCATAGGGTTCACCCAACACAATGTTCGTATTTTAAAGTATACGTTAAGCAATTAGCTTTTAATGCTTGCACCACTCTTAAGCGATATCGGTTGGTAGACATGGCTATATCAAAAAACACCTTTATCCTTGTCGACTATACGATAAGAGTTAAAGACACTAACGAGCTCGTCGACACTACAATCGAAGAAATAGCTAAGAGGGAGAATAAGTACGATCCTGAAAAAGTATATGCACCCATATTAGTGATAGTTGGTGAAGGACGTTTAATCCCTGGTTTTGAGGAGCATATTGAAAGCAGTGGCGAAGTAGGTAAAGAATTCACAATAGAGATTCCTCCAGAAAAAGCTTATGGACATAGAGATCCATCGAAGGTGAAGGTACTTAACGCTCGGGAACTGCTTCGTAATGGAGTTGTGCCGGAGGTTGGCAAAGTAGTCGAGATTGGGGGTAACATAGGCATTATTCGCGCTGTTAGTGGTGGAAGAGTACTTATTGACTTCAATCATCCACTCGCTGGAAAGACATTGATATGTACATATAAAATCTTAAAAATAATAGAAGATGATGCAGAGAAGATCCGCTATCTCTTACATAGAAGATATCGAAGAATGGCTCCGGAGAGATTCATTGTCATAACCGATGAAAATGAGAAGAAAGTTACAATTGAGTTACCTCGCGAAATATACTTCGATAGAGATATACAAATCGTGAAAGCTCTCGTAGCTGAAGAAATTTATAAATACATAGGTAAGTATGATACCGTTATATATGTAGAGAAGTTCAGTCGCACGGTAACAACTGAGGGAAGAACCTAGAGTAAAAGCTCTCATAAGCACTTTACAGATCAGAATAGGCTATGGGATTGAGCAATGATGAAATCTCTCCCTCATTAATAGTAGACGAGGATATCGATGAGTGCGCCGGCCTGTGCTGAGCACTCCATCACTAGTCGATTACTCCTGTAACTCGTGCTAGTCTTTCCGCTGCCTCCCAAGTCAATCCCTTCTCGCCTAGGATAGTATACCTATCGGGTCGAATGGTATGAGCTATAGTCAGCGCTTTAATGATATCGATATCCCTCACACCAAGCTCTCGCGCAGATACGGGAGCTCCAATCCGTTTAAGTACTTTACGTACCTTACGCCAGTTTCTTCCATGAAGATACAACATCATTATCGTTCCCACACCTACTTCCTCACCATGCAATGCTGGAAAACCTGCAACTATATCTAATGCATGAGCAAAGAGATGCTCGGAGCCACTTGCAGGCCGCGTCGAACCAGCGATTCCCATTGCTATTCCACTGCTTATCAATGCTTCAACCAAAGCTCGTAATGCTTCCATAGGTATCTTCTTCAATGCATACATTGAACTATACTTTAGAACATGCTGTGCAGATAGAAGGGCTAATGACGCTGCATACTCTCCGTAGTACTCGCCTTTCAGTTTATGTGCTAAACGCCAATCTAGAATAGCTGAAAACTTCCCTATTAGATCACCACACCCAGCGATTATCAGCCTCCTGGGAGCTTGTGCTATTATTTCGATATCCGCTATAACAAGGCTTGGCATAACAGTCTTCATAGAGATGAGTCTATTTCCCTCCTTCAAAGATGCGAAGGGAGAGACTATACCGTCGTGTGAAGGTGCTGTAGGAACGGATACGAACTTCGCACCGCTTTTCATGGCAACGGCCTTAGCCACATCAAGCGCTTTGCCCCCTCCAACACCAATCACGACCTCAGCTTTTATTTCCCGTGCTATGCTACTAAGCCTCTCCACCTCATCGATATTAGCATCTTTTACCTCAACATTCCAAACACTGAAGCGTGCATCCGAAAGTATCTCGCGCACCATATTAGCGTACTTACGTGTAGCTGAACTGCCGGAGACAATTAGTAATCTCTTCCCAAGACCAAGCTCATCGATATGCCTAGCTATCTCATCAAGTACTGCACAGCCTATTACTACACGACGTGGAAGATCTACTATGTGAGACACTCAGTGTACACCGTGAATGTGCGTACATACCTAGCCCTACTAAACTTATTAGACCTGTGTTAATTCTGAAACACTGTGTTCTAAGGTAGGTGGTACAGCATGGCTTTTGAAGCCTTTGGATTCGACACCAACCCCATTACTCGACAGCAGGATATGTATAGATACATCACGCAGATGTACCAGCAGGCGCTGCGTGGCACGACCACCGTTGGTATGGTGTTGCGTGACTACGTTATATTAGCAGCAGATAAACGCGCAACCTCTGGACACTACATTGCACACAAACATGTTAAAAAGATCGTTAGGATAGCAGAGAATGCGGCGATAACTACAGCAGGACTTGTCGCTGATGCACAAGCTTTAGCTGATTACCTGCGCGCACAATCAATGTACCATAAACTCTCGACCGGATTACCAATGAGCCTACGTAGTATGGCTTACCTGCTTAGCTTGATCCTAAACGAAGCGAAGCTCTATCCATATATCGTCCAGTTACTCCTAGGAGGATATGACTATTACGAGGGGCCTAAACTCTATGCTATAGAGCTGTTTGGCGATGTAACGGAGGAGAGATACACCGCTACGGGTTCAGGCTCCCCAATTGCTATAGGTATCATAGAGTCCGAGTATCGAGAAGACCTGGCAGTCGACGAAGCTATAAAGCTAGCAGTGAGAGCGGTTGTCTCTGCCTCTCTCCGTGATGCATTTAGCGGTGAGGGCGTAGACGTGGCTATCATAGGGCGCGACTATTATAGAGAGCTTACGTATAGCAAGCAGGATATAAGGCAGCTCTTTGGTAGAGCCCTGCCATGAGCTTCAAAATCGATCTAAGTCATATAAGAACAACAATCTTCAGACTACTACCTCCGAGCGCGCAGGTAACCAGGCTAGAATTCGAAGGCCCGGAGATAGCGATATACGTCAAAAACCCAAGTTTTCTCCTTGAGCAAAGCGGTATCATAGCACAAATAGCTAAGAACATCAAGAAGCGCGTGGTTATACGTACCGACCCGTCAATTCGTAAACCAAAGCATGAAGTGACCGAGTATCTTAAGAGCATTATACCGCCGGAAGCTGGGTTGGAGGATATAGCCTTTGACGACGTTCTTGGAGAGGTTATCATTAAAGCCAAGAATCCTAAGCTTGTTTACGATAAGGCTAATCGTATACTCGTAGAAACAGGTTGGAGACCGCGCATACTTAGAGCTCCACCAATGCGTTCACGAATATATGAGCAGGTCATAGAGGGGTACTTAAGAGAGAGTGAGTATAGACAGCGATTCCTTAGAGAGCTAGGCGAAGCTATACATCGTGATGTGCTGTTGGCTAAAGACGGAAGTAACTATGTTCGAATAACAATCCTTGGTGCAGCGCAAGAGGTGGGGCGCTCAGCAATACTTGTTGAAACCGCTGAGAGCAAAATACTACTTGATTTCGGATTGAATCCAGCTCGAGGACTTTCACCTAACGCTTTTCCACGCCTTGATCTGATAGGCCTTGAACCTGAAGACATTGACGCTGTGATAGTCAGCCATGCACATCTCGATCATTGTGGCCTTGTTCCGTACCTCTTTAAGTATGGGTATAGAGGTCCCGTATACGCAACTGAGGCAACACGTGACCTAATGATATTGCTACTCAAAGATTTCTTGGAAGTGACGGAGCGCGAAGGTAAAGAGCCCCCATTCTCGATGCGAGACGTTGAGACAATGCTACTACATACATTGGCACTTAAATACAACGTGGTAACAGACATAGCGCCAGATGTGAGGTTAACGTTCTATAACGCCGGTCACATACTTGGCTCTGCAATAGTGCATCTACACATAGGAAATGGATTCTACAACATAGTCTATACCGGAGATTTTAAGTTTGGCAAAACGAGGTTGTTGGAGAAAGCCGATGCAGTCTTCCCACGCGTCGATACATTGATTATGGAGGGTACCTACGGAGCTTCAGATCAACCACGACGCGAAGAAGCAGAACAACAACTAATAAGTATAATCAAGAGGACCATCGAGCGCCGAGGAAAGGTATTGATACCTAGCTTAAGTGTTGGCCGCGCACAAGAGATCATGCTCATACTCGCTGAGGCTATGAAAAGCGGTAAGCTGCCTAAAGTCCCGGTATATATCGAGGGAATGATTCAAGAGGTAACGGCTATCCACACAGCATACCCAGAATTGCTATCACGAAGCGTACGTCAGTATCTTGACTCAGGCGAAAACCCATTTGAATACGAGACATTCATCCGACTCGAAGGTAAAGAGCCGAGAACGGAGATCGTTGAAAAACCTGAGCCAGCCATCATCATAGCAACCTCTGGAATGCTAACTGGAGGGCCTGCAGTAGAATACTTTAAATTGATGGCTCCAAATCCTGACAATAGCATAGTATTCGTCAGCTACCAAGTTGAGGGAACTCTGGGAAGAAAGATTAAAGATGGAATGAGGGAAGTAACTTTTGTGAATAGTTATGGAAAAGTTGAGATTTTGAAGGTAAAGATGGAGGTTTATGCTGTTGAGGGCTTTTCAGGTCATTCTGATAGGCAGCAACTGCTCGACTATTTGAGAGCCATAGAACCAAAGCCCTCTAAGCTGATACTGGTACATGGAGAAAGTAATGCAATACAGTCCCTTAAGGATAGCATAATACGCAATAGAGCTAAGTTAGGGCTTCCACGAAACCTCGAGCTTTACACACCTCGCATACTCGATTCGTATACCTTAGCATTTAACTTGTGAGCAGAAGAGATCACAAATCTTCTCTTTTATACGTGATGACGAGTATTCGCTGTATCTCTGCTCCATTCTAACAATATGAATGTTTGTTAGGCCCTTACGTTGTAACATGGTTCGTAGCCTTTCTTCATCAAATTGATCTGGACCTAAAGCAATAATGTCAGGTTTTATCCTAGCTACGGGCTCTAACATATCAGATTCTGAGCCTACTACGGCTTCATACACATACCTTATAGCACTTACAATAGCTAAACGCTCGTTCTCGTTTAATACAGGACTGTATCCTCTGAGCTTCTTGTATGTTGAATCTCGAGCAATTACCACATATAGCTTGTCTCCAAGCGTACTAGCCCATTTAAGGAACGCTACATGACCTGGATGTAGGATGTCGAAGGACCCAGCTGCTAAGACGATCTTGATTGGCTTTCTTAACCATTGCCACTCTACAGCCCCTATCATTCTCAACGCATCAATCAAACCCTCAGCGTACGAAATCGTTATCAATCCCGTAATACAATCGGACTTCTCTAAATAGTACTCCGAATCTCGAAGATAGTGTAGAGCTAGGTCTACTACCCGTATCGCATCGTTAGAAAGTACCTTCAATGTTTTCAAGCTATATTTAAAATTCGAAATGTAAACTCTAAGTCGTTCACAAGGATTTTGAGGCACCATATCCTAAGCACCCAAAGTTATGCCACATAAACTAAATAATGTCTCAACCACTTAGTTCTTGTTAGGTACAACGGGTAAAACGTATACGCTGCTCACGAACCTGACGTGATGAGCAGGGCCCTTAACTGATTAATGATGATAGTTTCGCGCTCTGACGCTAATGCATAAGCATGGTTAAGTTCAAATCTAGGTATTAGAGTCGCGATTCTGCTGTGCCAAGTATTGTAGAACGTTTTGAGAAAGGTGAAGCCGCCGCCGGGATTTGAACCCGGGACCTCCGCCTTACCAGGGCGGCGCTCTACCGGGCTGAGCTACGGCGGCCCATCTCCTCTTCAACCTACCCCCTTATTAATCTGCTCTCTATTCATAGTCACTACTCAGCACCCGAATCACTTTATAGATATCCGTCATTGATATTCTTGGGCGGAAGTACAGCTTCCTCAACCTCAACATCTCTATACACTCCTCTTCCATCGGATGAAGCTTTTTCGCGGGTATTATCAGCGTATAAGGTGGAGTATTATAGCGTTCCTCACCTTCTATCAGTTCATATAGCTTTAACACTTGAATGGATCCATATTCACTTCCTATAGCACCTAAGATTATTAGGTAGTCATCGTAGTCTAAGACTCTCTTTCCTAAACGCTCTTGAAGCTTAACAAGCAAGTTAGCTGCCTCCTTTGGTGTCATGTAGTATCCCTGGGCTACATCAAGATCTAATAACAGTATTGTATGCAAGTTTCGATTACGATTTTCCTCGATGACGTATATCGGATATTCGAATACTATACCATTGCGTGGCTTAACGAGAGTAACGCATTTACCAAATCTATACGCTTGTAGACAGCTAAGTGAGATAGCTATGGATAGTATTGATGTAGAAGGAATAACCTCAACCTCAACTCCCTGCTTAAACGCTTCAACAATTAAGCTACTATGTGTAGTTGCAATAAGGGGATCTCCTGCTACAGCTATACATACATCCTCTTCCCTGCTCATTGCGATTATCTCGTTTATTGCCTTACCTTCAAGGGATTCCCTATAAACCTTAACACAGTGCTTACTCAGTTTCCTTAGTATATCAATTAAGGAATCCAAACTAGGAAACCACATACTTGTATAGCTGTCTATAAGGATACGCTTACACTTCATCAATTCAAGCAGGCTCCTTAATGTAATTAAGTCAGCTGAGAGACCTAAGCCTATGAGCTTCAGCATGCTATCAGCGAGACACACCCTTCTTGGAGATATATTTCTTAGCTCTTTCATACCATAGACTCAGCACATAGAGTCTCTTCACGTGATATCGCCTAGGCAGCGCATTTATAATGCTATTGCTTATCACTGAGAGCGCTCGTGATCCCTGACCCTCCACTACTATATGTGGCATTGATCTAGGATCTGTATCCACAATCTTAATATCGTCTACAAACACGAACACCTCATCAACATTAGCCTTCACCTTAAGCTCCTCAGCTAATCTTTTGAGCTCCTCGACATCCGCATCTTTTATTGTTGATTCTTGTGAAAAGCTAAAATGAGAACGGTCTATCAGTACCTTGTATCCGCGCCGTGTCAAGAAAGCAGAGATAAGCTCCTTGGTATAGCTTGAGACGTCATTGCGCTCAAGGGCTCGCATCATAACTCCTATCAACCAAGCATCGTTCCACATATGAATGCTGCCATTGCGAATTGCCCTAGTTATCTCATTCACGGAGTTGAACAGTATCTCTCCCGTAAGTTCCTCGCAAAGTCTTTCATACACTCTCCTCAGTAACAGTTCATACCCAACTATTGTTTTATGGTAGTATACAGCTTTGTACATATGTAAACGTGCTAAGTAGAAGTTCTCTAATGCATCTAATCCCTTCTCAAGTAATGCGAGATTCCCTTCACCATCCACGGTTATCGTAGCTATGATCCTGTGTATATCTATTGTGCCATAAGCCACTCCTGTATGTAGGGCATCCCGTAGAAGATAGTCCATTCTATCTACATCTAAATCACTTGATATTAATTGGTTGTACAAAGGCTCCTTATGCTTACCCTTAAGAATCATAACTATTTCTCTCGGATCAAATCCATAGTCAATCAGCGTGTCTCTGATATCGTAGCTCTCCAGGATCATCATCTCCGTCAGGTCTTCATGTGACAATCCAACACGATCTCTATAGTAGGGCTCTATAGCATGACTGAACGGTGTGTGTCCAACATCGTGGAGTAATGCCGCTAAGCGAAGTAGCTGCACATCGTCCTCGCTATGAATATAACCCATCGAGTAGAGTCTTCGTGCAATCAATCCCATAACATGCATTACGCCTAGACTATGGCTAAACCTCGTATGTGTCGCTCCTGGATAGACATACCATGCCACAGCTAGTTGCTTAATGTACCTGAGTCTCTGAAATGTTGGTGTGTCAACAATTGCTAATTCAGGCTCTGTAAGTTCTATATATCCATGAACTTCATCAAATACCTTCTTGACGCCATGCAACTTTGGCATCTCCCTGCGTAAGAGTGTCACACTAAGTACACCTAAAGAATACATTGGGAAACCGCGACTAATATTTATGCAGTTACGTCATTGACAGAATCGTCTCAGAGGGTAATAGCGTCGTAACTATATACAGTAGCTATAGTTACGCAGCGAGATGATAGACCGAACCTAAGTCTTTAAAGTTACGTTCTAGTTTCAACAGACAGCAATCTCAAAACCTAAGACTGCCTCTAAAGCTGTGCTAGATTCCATCTACGATAGTTTTGACAATGCTGATTTGTATGAGATAACGGTTAAGAAGGTAAGTCGGTGGTGGACCGGCCGGGATTTGAACCCGGGACCTCTCGGATGCCAACCGAGCGCTCTTCCAGGCTGAGCTACCGGCCCATTCGCTGTGCATTCCTTTATAGTTGAGGGAGTTATTAAGGTTGCTCAGATTAGGGGATAGAGGCGCTCATTATGAGTGTAACTTACGCACGTCGACTTGCATCCGAGTATGCATGGAATATAGTTGTCGACCTATGCCGTGATGGTTGTGCACTTGGTATAGGTACTGGCTCCACTGTAAAGCTGTTCATAGATCTTTCAACAAAGGATCATAGCAGGCTGAAGACCTTACAACGATCCTGCATTGTGGTTTCTAGTGTGGACACAGCGTTGGCATTGAATAGATTAGAATGTAAATGTGTAGACTCCGGTATACCATTACGAGACATAGATGTCTATGTGGATAGCTGTGATGAGTTCGATGCGAGGATTTGTATGATAAAGGGCGGCGGTGGTGCCATGCTACGAGAAAAGGTGCTTGCGTCTATCTCTAAGAAGAGAATATATATACTAGACGAGGATAAAGTATCAGAAAAAATAGGCAGCAAAAAACCTGTACCGATAGA